>NZ_JAGQCR010000099.1:0-10739 GCF_024346295.1 Cyanobium sp. BA20m-14 | reverse complement strand
GTCGTAACGCCGGCGCAACTCCGGATCGCTCAGCACCGCATAGGCCTGTTGCAGCAGCTGGAACAGGGCAGCAGCTTCAGGCGCCGGCAGCAGGGTTGTGTCGGGGTGATACAGCTTGCTCAGGCCGCGAAAAGCCCTGCGCAACTCCTGGGGCGAAGCCGTCTCTGCCACCTGAAGCAGGGCGTAGTGGCTGGTTGAGGCAGGGGGAGCAGGGCTGGCCAAGGGCACCGGGCCGGCGAGAAAATCCGGTCTGGGGGATCCTAGGTAGCTGCAACCCTCCGCCAGGCTGGATGGCCCGAACCCTCACCGGCAATGCCTTTTGGCACACCCTGGGCTGGCAGCCCACCGCTGAGCAGGAAAGGCTGCTGGGCGCCCTACAGGAGCAGCTGCGCCATTGGAACAGCAAGCACAACCTGACCCGCCTGGTGGAGGGCGACGACTTCTGGATCGCCCAGGTGTTCGACAGCCTCTGGCCCCTGACGCCTCTGCTGGGCACGGATGCGGCCCAGGCCCCTCTTCGGCTGATCGATGTGGGCACCGGCGGCGGCTTCCCAGGGCTAGCCCTGGCGATCGCCTTCCCCCAGGCCGAGCTCACCCTGGTGGACTCGGTGGGCCGCAAGGTGGAGGCGGTGGGGGCCATGGCGGCTGCCCTGGGGCTGGCGGAGCGGGTACATCTGCGCTGTGAACGGATCGAGCGCACCGGCAGGCTTCAGGCCTGCCGTGGCCAGTTCGACTGGGCCCTGGCCAGGGCCGTGGCCCGGGCACCGGTGGTGGCCGAATACCTGGTGCCCCTACTGGCCCCCCAGGGTCGGGCCCTGCTCTACCGCGGGCAGTGGTCGGCGGCAGACCAGGGCGAGCTAGACGCGGCCCTGGGACTCCTGCGGGCCAGTACCGAGCAGTGCCTGAGCCGGGAGCTGCCCGGCGGACGCGGCCTGCGCCACGCCCTGGTGGTGAAGCCCCTGGCCCCCTGCCCGCGCTACTACCCCAGGGCGGTGGGCCTGCCCGCCAAGCAGCCCCTCGGGGCCGAGCTCAAACCGGCTGGCGGCGAGGCAGGTTGCGCTTGAGCCGGGCCGGCGAGGGCACCCCCAGGGGCAGGATCTCCTGGGCAGCCAGCTGGTGCTGGAGCTCACCCAGCTGCTCATAGGCCACCCAGTGGATGCAGTCCACCGGACAGGTGTCAATCGCTTCCTGGATCAACTCGGTGGAATCGCCATCCTGGCGGAGCGCCCGGGAGCGGCCCCAGTCGGGCTCAACCACGAAGGTGTTGGTGGCCACATGGGCGCAGTAGCGGCAGCCGATACATACAGCCTCATCGACCCAGACGGCCTTCTGGCGCAGGCCCCCGCCCAGTAGGGGCTCCATGCCAGTGCGCAGGGAACCGGGGGCCGGGACTGCCGCCTGGAAGGCCAGCGCCGGATCTGCCATGGCGGGGGAGTCCACAGCTAGGTCCAACGGCTCACAACCAGCTCGATGGTGCCGTCCTGCTGCTGGATTTGCTCGCGCAGTTCAAAGCCCGCTTCCGCGCTGGCCGCAAGAATGGTGCGCAGGGCATAGCGCTGGCTGAGCTGGGCCACAAATCGCTCCACCGGCACCGATTGATTCCAGAGGTCGAGATCGGTCACCAGCTCATAGCTGCCGGTATCCGGGTTGAGCCGGAAGCCGATGTCGGCGCCATTGGGCTGGAGCACCGCCAGCTGGGCCTCAAGGGTTTGGCCCCGGTAGCCGCGCACCTGCAGGGAACCCTCCGTGGGGGAATGGCCCAGGTCCCGGAGTGCCCCGAGCAAGGCCTGGCGATCGCGAAGCTCGGTCTTGATCGTGCTGAAGTGCGACATCGGTGGGAGCGGCAGCGGCGGTGATTAAGAGGGCCGGGGTTAGGGCTGGGGTATGGGCAGTGGATTGGCCAGGGGTTGCCCCAGGCCTTGCAGCTGGGGTTGGCCCTGTTGTTGGGGCTGGAACGCTTCAGCCGTGCTCTGGCGCCGCTGAACCACGCCCAAGCCGGCTTCGATCCTTTCGGTGAGCTGGGCGCAGCCCGGGCCCCGAAACCCTTCCACCAGCTCTTCCACCCGGCCATCAGGCCGGATCCGAAAATGGATGGTGTGCTCTTCCATCCCAAACCTGGTGAGGGTTAAGAGATGTTAGCTGGAATCTGAGGAGCTGGGCCCAGGCCCCGGACTCTCAGCTGAGCAGCCCTTCGTCCACCAGGGTCTGGAGTCGCTCCAGCACCTCCGGTTGCTCCAGTTGCTCCAGGGCCAGCCGGGCTTCATCCCGCACCCCCGATTCGCCATCGTGGAGCATGGCCGCCAACAGTGATTCCACCACCACCTGCTGGCGGGGCTCCACCAGGTCGCCATACAACCGGCCAAGGGACCAGGCACTGTTGCTGCGCACCGCCGCCTCGCTGTCGATGCGCAGGCTCAACAACAGCTGGGCCGCCGCCGGATCGGCCTTGGCGGGGCCGCTACAGCCCGCCTCCGCCAGGGAGCTGGCCGCCCAGAGGCGCACGGCCGCAATGTCCACCTGCAGGGAGCGGATCAAGGGGTTCAGCACCGGGGCATCCGGGTAGTTGCCGAGGCTCCAGGCGACGGCCTTGCGCACGTAGCCGTTGTCATCCGCTGCCAGCAGGGCCAACAGGGGCTCAACCGCCAGGGGGCTGGGATTGCGGCCCAGGGCATAGACCGCGCTCATGCGCACGATCGGACAGCTCACCGCCAGCAGGGGCAGCAGCAGGGGCAGGGCCCGGGGATCACGGTGCTCGCAAAAGATCCGCAGACCCTGCATGCGCTGGTCGTGGCTGCTGCCGCCAGCTTCACCACGGAGGAACTGCAGCCCCAGATCGCACTCCGCCGCCACATCGCTGGCGGTTGGATCGCTGGTGTCAAAGGCATCGAGGGGATCGCCGAGCAGCTCCTCGGCCAATTCCTGGGCAAGCACCTCCGGGTCGAGGTAGAGCTCCTGGGGGCTTTCGTCGTAGGGGCCAGAGGGCTGGTCAGGCTGGGGGGAAAGGCTCACGGGAAAGACTCACGGCACAGGCTCAGCCGATCGGTGCCGGGGCAGCCATATCGCCGGGCAGCCAGATTCGGGCGCTGACTGCAAACAGGGCCAGGGCAAACAGCACAACGATGGATGCCGGCAACAGGGTGGAGCGAAAAAATTGCACAGACTTAGGGGATAGCTGGCGCCTGCAGCCATCATCGCCCCTAGGGTTCGCCAAATTGAACCCATGGGATGCCTGCGTCTTCGAGCACCTGGCGACGCATCACCGCCGTGGCCGCCCAAGGGGTGGCCAGTGGTACGCCCTACATGGTGGGAACCAAGTTGCTGCAGGGCTGGCTCACGGCCACCGGGGTACCCCTAGGGCTAATCGGCCTACTCGCCTACGCCGAACTGCCCTACACCCTCAAGATGGTCTGGGCGCCAGCCCTGGATCGCTGGCCGATTCCCTGGCCCGACAGGCGCCGCGGCTGGCTACTGGTACTTCAGGTGCTGCTGGTGGCGGTGATCGGGTCGATGACCTTTCTGCGGCCCAGTCAGAATCCGGCCAGCCTGACGGCCATCGGCCTTATGGCCGTTCTGCTGGCCCTTGTGAGTGCCACCCAGGACATCCTGGTGGACGCCTACCGCACAGACCTGCTGCCCGAACAGGAGCGGGGCGCCGGTGCCGCCGCCACCACCCTCGGCTACCGCGGCGCCATGCTGGCCATCGGCGCCGGGGGCTTCATCCTGGCCGGCCGCTACAGCTGGCCCCTGGCCTTCGCCGCCTCGGCGCTGCTGATGCTGGTGGTGATCCCCTTCACCCTGACGGCACCCAAACTGCCGCCGATCCAGCACCAGATCACCAGCCTGCGCCAGGCGGTGCTGGGGCCGGCGCGGGAATTTCTACGCCGCAGCGGCCCGGGCCGGGCCGTGATGCTGCTGGCCCTTGTGCTGCTTTACCGCTGGCCCGACGGCCTGCTCAACGTGATGGCCGTACCCTTCCTGATCCAGAAGGGATTTTCACCGGAGTTGGTGGGCTCGGTGCTTGCCGGCTGGGGCATCGGCGCCACGATCGTGGGCACGATTCTGGGCGGGATTCTGTTCGGCAAGCTGGGCATGAACCGCTCCCTCTGGCTGTTCGCCCTGGTGGGCGCCGCCGGCAACCTGTCCTACTGGGCCCTGGCCAGCTTCGATGCCGGCCCCGCAGCCCTGCTGCTGGCGGTGGGCCTGGAAAACCTCGGCGGAGGACTGGTGGGTGCGGCATTTGTGGCCCTGCTGATGAGCCTCTGCAACCCCCGCTTTTCCGCCACCCAATACGCCCTGCTGTCAGGGGTCTACGCCCTGAGCCGCTCCCTGCTCTCCGGCCAGGCCGGCTTTGTGGCCGAGGGTGTGGGCTGGAGCAGCTTCTTCCTGCTCACCGCGGCCGCCTCACTGCCCGCCTTTCTGCTGATGGCGTGGCTCACCCCCTGGAACGGTTACGGCGCCAAGGGCGCCTTCGACCCCGCCAAGGACCCCACTTAGCTACATCCAATTGAGCCATAGCCTGCAAGCCATAACCTGCTAGCCATCCCCGCCCGGATCGATCAGGCGCCGCCGCAGCTGGCCGCAGGCCGCATCGGCATCTAGACCCCTGCTGGCCCGCACACTCACCGCAACGTGGCGGGCCTGGAGGGCACGGCGGAAGGCCTCCACGGCCCCGAGGGCTGGGCGCTGGAACTGCTCCTCGGCGATCGGGTTGTAGGGAATCAGATTCACATGGCTCTGGAAGCCCCTCAAAAGCCGCGAGAGAGCCTCGGCATGGCGGGGCTGGTCGTTGACGCCCCCCAGCAGCACGTATTCAAAGCTCAGCCGCCGGCCGGTGAGTGCCACATAGCGGCGACAGTCCTCCAGTAACGCCTCCAGGGGGTAGGCGTGGGCGGTGGGGATCAGCTCCTGCCGCAGGCGCTGATCGGGGGCGTGAAGGCTCACCGCCAGGGTGAACTGGGCCCGCCCGAGCCGCTCCAGGGCCCGGGCAGCCAGGGTTGGCAGAGTTTTGGGCACACCGACGGTGCTGACCGTGATCTGACGCTGGGCCATGCCCAAATCGCTGCAGAGGCAGTCGATGGCAGCCAGCACTGCCTCAATATTGAGCAGGGGCTCGCCCATGCCCATGAACACCACGTGGCTAGGGCGCTGGTCCATCACCTCGCGCACGCTCAGCACCTGGTCGACAATTTCATGGACCGCAAGGGAGCGCTGCAGCCCCCCCTTGCCTGTGGCACAGAAGCTGCAGGCCATCGGGCAGCCCACCTGGCTGCTGACGCACACAGTGAGCCGGCCCTCGGCAGGGATGCCTACGGTTTCAAGGCTGAGGCCGTCGTGGGTGCCGAGCAACAGCTTGGTGGTGCCATCGCGGGCCACGCTGCGGTGCAGCTCCCGCGAACGGCCGATCCAATCGAAGCCAGCCTCGGGGGGGGCGGCAGCTAGCTGCTCGCGAAAGGCCTTGGGCAGCCCACTTATGGCCTCCAGGCTGCGGGCACCCTTGGCATAGAGCCAGTCATGCAGCTGCCGGCCGCGGAAGGCAGCCTGGCCGTGGGCTACGGCCCACCGCTCCAACTCCAGCAGGCCCATCCCCAGCAGGGGAATGGGCGGCGGCAGCTCGACCATCCCACTCAAGGCCAGATCAACAGGCCATGGCCCAGCTTCCACTCCACCGCCAGCAGGGCGATGAAGCCGAGCATGGCCATGCGGCCATTGAACAGCTCGGTGTGGGAGTGGAAGCCGAAGCGAGGCAGGCGGCGCTGGGGCACGGGGGTGCCGAGGCTGGTGCGTTCGGGCTTAGCCATGGGAGTCAAGCAGGGAATCACTCATCGGTCAGTAGGCCCTCTTCCTGCAAGCCCTCGAGGGCGGCGGGATCGGCGATCAGCTCCTCCTCCAATACATCCTCGAGGGAGGGGCGGGTGAAGGCAGCCAGACCGCTGGCACTGGCCTCGATGCCATGGCGGCTGCGGGTGGCCTCCAGGTCGGCATCGGAGGGATCGTCGAGCACGGCCGCCGCAGGGGCCGGGGCCGGCATCTCCACGGTGTAGTCAGGGCGGAGGTTCTGGACACGGCGATAGCCCATGGCCTCTTCCTCGAGGATGTCGGGATGGGGGCCGGCCTCGGCCCGCAACTCCTCCTCGAAGCCGCTGAAGCCCGTGCCCGCAGGGATCAGGCGGCCGATGATCACGTTCTCCTTGAGACCGCGCAGCCAGTCACTCTTGCCCTCGATGGCAGCTTCAGTCAGCACCCGGGTGGTCTCCTGGAAGGAGGCCGCCGAGATGAAGCTGTCGGTGTTGAGCGAGGCCTTGGTAATACCCAGCAGCACCGGCGTGAACTCGGCGGGGGCGCCACCGGTGATCGCCATCGCACTGTTCACCTGCTCCACCTGACGCAGCTCGATCAGCTCGCCCGGCAGCAGGGTGGTGTCGCCGGCATCCTCAATGCGCACCTTGCTGGTCATCTGGCGCACGATCACCTCGATGTGCTTGTCGCTGATCGACACGCCCTGGCTCTTGTAGACGTTCTGCACTTCGGTGACCATCCGGAACTGCAGCCTGGAAATGGCCTCCTGGGCCGCCTCCATGGTGGGCTTGCGGCTGCGCAGGTCTTCGAAGAAGCACTCCAGCAGCTCGTGGGGATTGATCGGTCCGTCGGTGAGGGACTCACCGGCACTCACCTGCTGGCCATCGCTGACCATCACGTTGCGGCCCAGCAGGATTGGGTATTCGGTGAGGGCATCGTCATGCTCGATCACCGAAACGGTGATTGAGTCGTCATCGTCGCCCTGCTTGATCTGCACCGTGCCGCTCTTGCGACAGAGGATGGTGGATTCCCGCGGCCGGCGGGCCTCCAGCAGTTCTTCGATCCGCGGCAGACCCTGGACGATGTCGCCGGTCTTCTGGCGCTCGAACACCAGCAGGGCCAGGGCATCGCCACGCTGCACCAGCTCGCCGTCCCGCACGTGCAGCACCGAATCGGGCGACACCATGTAGGGCCGGCCCAGTCGAATGGTGAGGGTGTGGGCGTCGATGGCCTCCACCTGACCGCAGCAGGGGGCTGCAACCCCTTCCGCCAGCAGGTCGCCATCGACGATGCGCTGGTCAACGCTGACCAAAGGCGCAGCCGAACCCAAATCGATGCTGCGGGTATCGCCATCTCGCTCCACGATCAGGCGACGAATCGGCTCCCCATCCACCAGATCAGGCAGCTGCAGCACCCCGTCTTCCTTGCAGAGGATCTGGGTGGTCGCCACCACATCGCCTCGCTTCACCGTGGTGCCATCCTCCACCTGGAGATCGGTGTGGGTGGAGCCGTGGCTGGCATCGGAGAGGGTGTCGCGACGCACCAGCAGGGTTTCCAGGATGGTGAGCTGCAGACGCTCAATCGTCTTAGCCCGCTTGTCTGCGACCGCATCCACGTCCACGGTCATCTGGGGAGTGGTGTCATAGGTTTCGAGAATCAACTGGGTGCGCAACAACTCAACGCCGTCGACGCTCTTGATCAGCTCGCCGTCCTTGAAGGAGAGGCGCTGGGTGGCCTTGAGGCCCAGGCTGGGGCCGCCACTCTGTTTCACCGTGCCCAGTTCGGGCAGGTGGGCCTCATCGGGGATGGTGTACTCCTCCACCGGCCGCAGCAGCAGGGCCTGACCATCGGGAGTTTCAACCACCTCCACGAAGACAATCGCCTCAGCCTTGAGGCCCTTGGCGATCTCCTCGCCGGGGGTGGCCATCTTGCCGTCGGCGTATTTGGCGAGTGTCTTGCTGTCGGAAACCAGATGCAGGGTGCCGGAACGCACGATGATTTCCCGCAGGATGTCGTTCTTCTGGGTCACCGTGACGATGCCGGCGGTCTGGCTGAAGATGTCCTTGACCACCTCCGTACCGGCCTCAATCCACTGGCCGTCCTCGATCATCAACAGGGAGATGTCCTTGTTGATCTCGTGGGTTTCCTGGGGAATCCAGAGCAGGGTGCCACCCTTGCTGACCTCAAAGCCGTTCTTGGCACTGCGGGCCTTCTTGATCGATAGGCCCGGGGCAAATTTGACGGTGCCACCGGTCTTGGTGCGAAAACGATCGTCGGCCAGCTCGGCAATCACTTCGCCATTGCCGATCTTGCTGCCAGGAGCGGTGTTGAGGCGGTAGCGAATGTTGTCCTTGCCCTCCAGATGCCAGATCTCGCCGGAGTGGGTGGATTCACCCACCAATTTGCAGTCCTTGAGAGTGAGGCTGGAGGTGACGATCTGCACCTCGCGGGAGTCGCCAGCGCTCTCACGCAGACGCACCGCTCCGCCGTATTCACTCACCAGCCGGCTCTCGGCCAGAACCTCTCCTGTGGTGACAGCCTTGTTGCCGTCCACCACGGGCAGGGCATTGGGGGGCAGGTTGTAGACGTCGCCGCTAAACACCCACATCCTGCCCAGGCGCTGGGCCTTGAGGGTGATGTTTCCCTGGCGGTCGGTTACCTCCCTGGGCTGGATGGCTTCCTCGTAGCGCACCTGGCCGGCCAGGTCGCAGATCACATCCTTGGTCGCCTTCTCCACGCTCTTTTTAACCGTCACCCCAGCGGCGATCTGGGCCAGGATCGTGTCGCCCGGCACGAAGTCGCCATCGGCGACAAACAGGATCGAGCCGTTGACGATATCCAGCTTCTGCAGCTTGCCCTTGTCGCTGGGCTTCACCGTCAAGGAGAAATCGGTTTCGGCCAGTTGGGCCTCCACCCCGTGGGGGGTGCGGAAGCCCCGCACCCGGGCCTTTGGCCCGAATTCGATCGTGCCATCCACCAGGGAGCGCACCACGCCAGTTTCGGCAGTGGAAACCCCGCCGGTGTGGAAGGTGCGCATGGTGAGCTGGGTGCCGGGCTCACCGATCGACTGGGCTGCCACGATGCCGACGGCTTCACCCAGGTCGACGAGTTGATTGTGGGCCAGGGCCCAGCCATAACACTTGCGGCACACCGAACGGGAGGCCTCACAGGTGAGCGGTGAACGCACCTTCACGGTTTTGACGCCGCCGGCTTCAATCCGCAGCGAGAGGGGCGGATCGATTTCTCCGTTGCGCTCCACCAGGGTTTCGCCGTCTTCACTGACCACGGGCTCGGCGGCCAGGCGGCCGATCAGCTTGCTGCCGAACTTGCCCTTCTCATCGGCATCAATGGGGATGCTGCGCGTAGTGCCGCAGTCGTCTTCCCGCACGATCACGTCCTGGGCCACGTCCACCAGTCGGCGGGTGAGATAGCCAGAGTCGGCCGTGCGCAGGGCCGTGTCGACCAGCCCCTTGCGGGCGCCGTAGGAGGAGATCACGTATTCGGTGACCGTGAGTCCCTCGCGGAAATTGGTGCGGATCGGCAGGTCGATGATCTCCCCTTGCGGGTTGGCCATCAGGCCGCGCATGCCCACCAGCTGGCGCACCTGGGACATGTTCCCCCGGGCGCCGGAGTTGGCCATCATCCAGACCGAATTGAGCGGATCGTTTTCGTTGAAGTTGCGGCGCACCGCTGCCACAAGCCGCTCGTTGGTTTCGGTCCAGGTGTCGATCACCTTGGTGTGCCGTTCCACCTCGGTGATCTCGCCGAGCCGGTAGCGCTCCTCCGTGGCGGTGATCTGCTCTTCGGCTTCGGCCAGCAGGGCTGCCTTATCACTGGGGATGCGCAGATCGTCGACGGAGATCGATACGGCAGCCTGGGTGGCGTAGTGGAAGCCCAGGTCTTTGAGCTCGTCGGCCATCGAGGCCGTGGTAGCGGTGCCGTGGTGCTTGTAGGCCCAGGCCACCAGGTTGCGCAGGGCCTTCTTGTCGATGATGCGGTTGCGGAATGGCGGCGCCTGCTTGCTTAAGGCGGCGTTGCTGATTGTGGCGGCGACTTCCAGGGCGGCAGCCTCGGCGGCTTTCTTGGCGGCCTTCTTGCTGATTTTTTTAGCGGGGGTGGCGGTCATGGCTGCGCGCGGTGTGGAGACTGGAAAAGGGTGAAAACGGTAACCCTGCTGGCCGGGGTTCCTAGGCGGCCGTCAGGTCGCAGCCACGGCGTCGATGATGGTGTGGTTGATTACCACCCGGCCCACGGTGGTGAGCAGGTAGCGACTGATCAGGGCTCCGTCCTCATCGAAACGGTCGCGGCGATAGAGCCACTGCTCGATACGGGTGCCGTCGCTGAGGGTTTCTTCTTTTTGGGGCTGCTTGTCCTCGTCATCACTTTCAACCTCGCCGTTGAAACGCACCCAAATCCAATCGTGGAGGTGAACGCACTTCTCCTCAAACGCATCGATCACATCGTCGAGGTTGGCGAAGGTATTGGCCCGGTCGCCAAATTCAGGCTTGATAGCTCCAGGCTTTTCGGCCGTGAGGTAGTAAGCGCCGAGCACCATGTCCTGGGATGGGGTGATGATCGGCTCGCCGGTGGCCGGCGAGAGGATGTTGTTGCTGGCCAGCATCAGCATGCGGGCCTCGGTCTGGGCCTCAATCGCCAGGGGCACGTGCACGGCCATCTGGTCACCGTCGAAGTCGGCGTTGAAGGCTGGGCACACCAGGGGGTGTAGCTGGATGGCGCGGCCATCCACCAACTTGGGCTCGAAGGCCTGGATCCCCAGCCGGTGCAGGGTCGGGGCCCGGTTGAGCAGGATCGGGTGACCTTCGATCACCTCCTGCAGCACCTGCATCACCTCATCGTCGGCCTTCTGGATAAGTTTCTTGGCGGCCTTGATGTTGTTGACGATGTTCTGGCGGATCAGGCGATGGATCTCAAAGGGCTGGAAC
>NZ_JAGQCR010000098.1:0-10807 GCF_024346295.1 Cyanobium sp. BA20m-14 | reverse complement strand
GCCCAGTCCGCGGTAGCTCATCAAAAGCAACAGTTCACCGCCAAGACTAATACAAGCTGTGTACACAAGAAGCAGACCAAACAACCACCACCAGCGCATATAGAGAAACTGCTCTGGACCATAAAAAACAAGTGTGATCATCCCAAAGACCAACGCTGCCATAAGATTTGTCAGGCCAATCGTCAGGCCTGCAGCCCACCCCTTATCCACCACGATTCGATTCAGAACCCCGGAAGCAGAAAAGGACAACACGCTGAGCAAACCCCAGGCAAGACCCACAGGATCCAGGCAACTCCAGGGCGCAGCGGATGGTAACGACAGATCAACGTTACGGCTGATCAGCAATCCCAATGGCAGCAACGCGAAACTGAATCCAAATCGCTTGGGCAGAGGTTCTCGTAGGAGCAGCTGTGCTAGTAGGGCAGTGACGGGGAGAATCAACGTAAACAGCAACGTCTGGCTAATCACGGTCAGGCTTTGAAGCTCCAGGAAATAGCAGATTGGTCCAATCAGGCTACCTAGGGCCGCACGCAAACACAAAAGGCTTCGATCGCGGAGCACAAGTTGTGGCAATTGACGCTTCAGGCTCCCCCGATCCAGCAGCAGCACAACCAATCCCGTGGCCAAATTGGCGAAGAAAAAGACGTTGCCAAAGCTGATTGGATCCTCTCCCCCTGCCGTTCGAAGCAGCGTGGCGGCACCTCTTTCCTGCAGCCACTTCAGGACGCTTGCATCACAGCCGCGCAACATCACATAACCCAAGAGAGCCAGAGGCGCCAATCTGGTTGGAATCATTCCTTGGATTCCAATTCAACGATATATTAGTTTCATACCCTTCGGGTTTGCCACGGGTCCAGTCACTGGCGCTAACTGTGTTGGGCGTACCTGAGTCGCGATCTGACGGCCATCGCCGAGCGCTCGGGCGCCAGCACTGATGTCGGAGCGAAGCTGCAAGCACCGCTAAGGGGACTGAAAGATTTACTGGCCCCCCTTGCAGTACAGCAGCCGGACGATCCGTCAGGCATTCGTAGACGAAGACTCCCGCGCAGCGGTAGCCACGATGCAGCAGACAGTGGTGCGGGGCTACCAGCGCGGCGAGCGAACGTCGAATGGCCTGTTGCGACCTTGGCCCGCTCACCCTCCAACCCCCAGCTCGTCCTGCGCCGCTAGAGCGGGCGGCTTTCTTCTGAGGGGCCTGCACAACGACTGGAACGGCGGCTGCCGTTCCTCAGCCCGGAGCTTGAGGACTGAGTTGCAGCTCGGCGTAACCGGTGGCTGGATCGAGCTCCCGGGTGAACTGCCACTCCGGTAGCTAATCAGCTCGGCGGTGGTGCGCATCAGTGACCCCGCGCAGAGGTGCCCGCCGATCATCACACCCCTGCTGTCTGCCACAGCGATGTGCAGCTGGACCACCGAGAGGCTACCGATACCGCTAAGCAAACAGGCGGCCTGCTCCTCCTGTTCTCCCATCCAGGCCTCCAGGGCCTGGCGGAGGTCATCACCTGGCGGCAGCCGCAGCGGCACCACCTTCATGATGTCGGTCCCTCAGCAAGTCCCTGGAACATCACCAGCGCATCGACATAACCCAGCTGCCTGTGGCGAAACGCCGCTGGCTCACCACCAGGTTGAACTTCATTGCCCAAAACCCCAGCAGCCACATAGCCAGAGTTGCCCACATGGGCGCCGAGAGCTAGGGAGTTGGGCCTGAGGTAATAGGTGCCCAGCACGGCACCGGCCGGCTCCACGGCCACCATCACCGCCTGGCTCTGCTCCACCCACGCTTGGCTGGCCGAATCGTGGGGGAAGGTTTCGCCGGCGCGGAACACCGGCTCCAGCAGAGCCCGCAGCGCCGGCCAGTCGGCCGCCTCGAAGGGGCGGATCTGCAGGGGTGGTCGGGAGTTTGTCAGAGTGGTGGGCAAAGGGACCCTGATGATTCTCTCCCCAACGGGTGTCTGTGGTTTCACGGATCACCTGTCTGGGGCCTGGCAGGCAAGGGTTAGGGATTTCTTCTGGGAGAAGATTTGCTCAAGGCTTGAGCTTCACGGCGGTGTTCTTGACTCGGGTTATGGAGCCCAAAATTTAAGAACACGGGAAACACAAATGGCGTATTGCTCTCTACTTTCGCCGCTCTGCTCGCCTGGGGGTACTTCGCATGAACTACCGCTGCATGAAACCAACCTGTGCAATCAGAAGCCTTTGGGTGCGATTGCCACCTGGCGCTTTCCATTTTGCTTCACCAGATACATCGCGCGGTCTGCCAGCTTCACCAGGCTCTCCAGGCACGAGGAGGCATTGCTATCGGCGTCACTTGGGTGCTCGCAGAGGTTGGGGACAAGAGACTGCTCTGCATCCAGCACAACGCCGATACTGGCACCGATACGTATCAAATGATCGCCAAGCCGAAAGGGTTGGATGAGACCATCACTGATGCGCTGAGCCAGGGTTAAGGCCAGCTCCCGCTCCGAGCAGCCGCGAAACACCGCAATAAACTCATCACCGCCGATGCGCCCCACGCAGTCACCCTCGCGGAGATAACTCCTCAACCTTTGGGCGACGGCTGTCAGCAACAGGTCGCCAATGCCATGGCCGTGGACGTCGTTCACTGTCTTGAAATCGTCGAGGTCGATCATGCAGACCGCCAGGGCTGCGGTAGCCCGGCTGGCCGGGTTCTGAAGGGTCTCGAGCAGAGCTCGCTCAATGCCGCGTCGGTTGTAAAGGCCTGTGAGTGGATCCGTAAGGGCGATGCGCTCGAGATCGAGCTTCTCATCATTCAGTTGTTGCTCCCGCAGCTGAGCTTGGCGCCGCATCTGACGGTTTCCTGATACCAGCAGGGTCCCTACCAGAGCGGCCGTCAAGCTGCCCAGCACAAGATATTGCTGGGCAAGCAGTCTGAGCACCGCATCGGTGCTCGAGGACCAAGTGCGCAGCTTCAACCAGCCAACAGGCAAGCCGGCTTCTATCGGACTCCAGCGGGTGGTGATCCCGTTTGTCGTAACAGGGGATTCCAGCCCAGAACGTGGCGGCAGGATTCGCTGGGGGACAAAAACCAATTCAGGAACATCAGAAGGTCTGCGACGCTGTAGATGCACCAACACCTTGCCTTCGGTATCGACAACCAGGGCGGAGGCGATGGTTTCATCAGCCATGGCCTGCTCGAGGCGGGATTCCATGCCCGCATAGTCATCAATTGCCAACTGATCAGCCAGACCTAATGCCAGCCCACGGGCCAGGGCCATGCGGGCCCGCTCCTGAGCCTGTTCGATCAAGCTCCGTGACTCCTGGTAAGAGATCCAGCCGAGCACCCCTCCGGTGACAAGGCCCATGCTCACCAAGGCCACCAGAGATCGCTGCATCCCCCAGCGCGGGAGCGGTGGGGGATCCCCAGCAACAACTGAATGCTCAGTCACCGCCCAGCACCACAAAACGGCCCAATCCAAGCCGGTTCAACGGGGCGTAATCCCTGGCGTGGTCTGCACGAACAGGATTGGGCATCTGCGCAGTCTCCAGCAGTGTGCGTCCCTCGGGATTAGAGGCCAGCTGCAGGAAAGCCGCTCGCACCTTGGCCTGGATCGCCGACGGCACGCGCCTGGCGGCGGAGAAAGGGTGGGCAGGGAAGACAGGCGTGCGCCAGAGCACACGCAGCTGCTGTTTCACTTCCGTTCGCTCCCTGACAAGAGTGTTATTGACGCCCCCACCGGCCTTGCTGCTGCCGAGTACGACAGACCGGTACACATTGGAGTGGGTCTCCAGGTAGCGGGGATTGATTGTGATGCCATCGCGCGCCAGCAGCGCCCTGGGTAACAGGGAGGCTGCAAAGGAGTTTGGTGAAGGGAAAGCAACCACCGCTCCCTGGAGTTCACTGATCCGTCTGATGGGACTGTCGCGGCGCACCAGCAGCACCCCCTCCAGACCCTTGCGATCCCTCACCAGAGGCACAAAGCCCTGCCACTGGTTGGCCAACACCTGGTGGTAGGGGTTCAGGAAGGCAAAATCCAGGGCGCCGCTGCGGAGCTGCTGCTCAAAGGCCGGAATCGTGCCGGCTACAACCAACTCAAAGCACTGACCAGAACGCTGGCCCACCGCGGTGAGAACGGGCTGCCAGGCAGCAATGGTCTGGCGTGGCGGCAACTGGGGCACCACGCCCACGCGCCAGCTGGGTGCTCCGGCTTTGCCCACACAACTGGAGGCCTCTGCGGGTTGTTCAGCCAGCAACAGGTGGCCAACTGAAAATATTGCCGCAAATGTTATTTGGCATAACAGGCCCAGTGGCGCTTGGAGGAGAGCTAGCCAACCCCGCTGCGGAACAGTGGGCGGAGGCCAAATAGCAGCAGCTGAAGGTGGATATTCGATTTTATTCCCAGAAAAGCAAGAGCCGAATGCTTTAAAATAGAACATTATTTCAAAACTAGCGGTTACTTGTAGGTTAGGTGGCTTCTCAATAATCTGGTTCCTGCCTTTGCGGCTGTGACTTTGCTCGATCAGTCAAATCAGGTCCGCCTGAGCATGGGGATGCCACCGTAGTACGGATATACTTGCGCACCAGCGTCCTGACTGGCTCGGTGAAGTTCCCTTCCATCGTTTTGCAAAGGGATTCGGAGGCTACAGAGATGGAAGACACCCGGCCTGAATGGCCATCCACTGCATCGCATGTGCCCCGGACATAACGGAACGTCACCCTCAGACACCTGGCCCTAGGTGCTAGCGCCGGCAACTTCGACCACAACTGAAGCCCTCATCAGATTTCACGATCTGATCACCAAGCAAAACCCAAGCGCAGCTGCGCTTGGCCCCCTTGGGCCCTACCCCCTGGGACTAAACCACGGCTGAGCAGGCAAATGCCCGGGGCCCATCGCTCGGGTGCCTACTAAGGGATGGAGAAGCAGCCTCGCTTTGCGTGCCCAACCAGTGAGTGCAAGTTGGTTGATTTCTATCTCAAGCAACCGCCTGGTGTTGCTTAAATGAGCGAACCTCGCGGCGTGAATTGGGACATTTGAAAGGGATTGCCGATTCAGGCCGCTACCTGGTGGAAGGTGGCGGGATCGTGACGGATCCGCGGGAACGCCAGTAGGCCTGCTCGCGCGAAAGACAGACCTCGGCCACTCCTATTTTCAAAATCAACCCAAGGCAACCCGCCCTAAAAGGATCCTCAGTAATTCTTCTTGTGCTGCTTGGCTTCCATGCTGGCTTCGAGGCAGTTCAAGGCAACAAAGCTAAGGCCAATGTCCGCCTTGGCATCACAATCCAAGCCTTTGCCACTTCCTTTTGGGGGGTCAATGTTTACCAGCGCGTGTCCAGGGTCTTTAGGGTCTTCGGAGAAACAAATGGCTGCATTGCCTCTGGGACACTTCACATATGGCGTACTTTTCAGTAGGTCCATTGAGGCAATGATGATCTTGCTGGTGGTGCCCGCATCCATACAAACAGCACGCGTAAGCTGCTGTTGATTATATGCGGTCATGAGATTGACTTGTTGCGCATGGGCACTCATTCCGGCACCAGCGATCAAGGAACCCGCAAGCAATCCCAGATTCGAGAATTTCAATTTCTAAAACGACAGAATCAAACAACCTACCATCGCAAGCCAAAAATTGGGCGCGCCAGGGCCCCATTTGGGCATTTCTGCCCTTTATGCGGCTATAGTCATAGAAATGAGAGCAGTGCCAAGCCATGGCCCAAGCAACCAGCCAGCGCATCACCGTTCACGACCTGGCCCAGCAGTTGGCTGAGCAGCGGGTGAAGGTGGTCGACGTGCGCGAACCAATGGAATACGCCGGTGGCCATATCGC
This sequence comes from Cyanobium sp. BA20m-14, assembly GCF_024346295.1. Classification (NCBI taxonomy): domain Bacteria; kingdom Bacillati; phylum Cyanobacteriota; class Cyanophyceae; order Synechococcales; family Prochlorococcaceae; genus Cyanobium; species Cyanobium sp. BA20m-14. The sequence goes on along the minus strand of NZ_JAGQCR010000098.1, from coordinate 5,021 downwards.
CGGCAGCCTGAACGTGCCCCTCTCGCGCATCACCCAGGCCGACCTGCCCCAGGGCCCCCTGGTGCTGGTGTGCCAGAGCGGCAATCGCAGCACCAAGGCCCTGACCCAGCTTCTGCAGCAGGGCCATCCCCACCCCTTGGTCGACCTGGAAGGCGGCGTTCCGGCCTGGCAGCAGGCCGGGCTGCCGGTGCGCAAGCTCCAAAACGCCCCCCTGCCCCTGATGCGTCAGGTGCAGATCGCCGCCGGGTCCCTGGTGCTGCTTGGGCTAGTTCTCAGCCATGCCCTTGCCCCGGCCTGGATCCTGCTCAGCTGGTTCGTTGGAGCAGGGCTGGTATTTGCCGGTGTAAGCGGCTTCTGCGGCATGGCCAGGCTCCTGGCGGTGATGCCATGGAACCGGGTGAGGGCCTAGAGAAAGAACTAGCCGACCTGCCCATCCACCAACCCTTTCCCTTGCCCCCATGGCTGAGCAGAACGAACGCAATTTCCAGTTCAGGCTTCGCAGCAGCCATCGAGCTCCGGAGTACCAAACCAGCAACCTGGTGGTGGAATTCCTCGCCGATAGTGGCCTATGGGAGCCCCAGCAACTCAGCATCACCATGACGGGCTTTCGGCTCTATTTGATTTCACTGTTGCTCTGTCAGCACTTCTACCTGGTGGCCAATGCCAATGAGAGGCAAATCCCCCTGCAGCAGGTGGATGCAGACTTTGAGGTGACCACCAGCAGCGATTGGATCGTGAGCTCCGTCGTGGGCGATTTCCGAATTCGCATCGAGCAGCTGGTTCCAGGCGAGTCTGCCCAGCCCAGCACCGACTCCATCGCCTTTCTGGAGAAGCGGATGAAGCTCTGCCCCATATCCCGCAATCTGCCCGACAGCGTAATAAAGAACATTCACCTCTCCGCGCTCGCCTGATCCATGCAAGTCCCTTTTGACCTGATCGTGCTCGGCGCCGGCTCCGGTGGCCTGGCTGCCGCCAAACGCGCCGCGCTCCACGGTGCGCGGGTGGCGATCGTGGAGGGTGACCGGGTGGGCGGCACCTGCGTAATCCGGGGTTGTGTGCCGAAGAAATTGCTCGTGTACGGCTCGGCCTACAGGCACCTGCTGGCCGACGCACCTAGCTACGGCTGGAAAATCAAGGCGGTGCAACCTGATAGCGCCACCCTCCTGGCCAACGTGCGAGCTGAGGTGGATCGGCTCAACAGACTGCACATCGGCTTGCTGGAGAAGGCCGGCGTGGAGCTGCTGCGGGGCTGGGGACGCTTCAGCGGACCCACGAGCCTGGTGGTGACGGCGGCCGATGGCAGCGAGCAGGAGCTCCACGCCAAGCGGATCCTGATTGCTGTGGGCGGCCGGCCCCATCGCCCCGAGATCCCCGGCGCCGAATTGGCCTGGCTCAGCGACGATCTATTTGAACTGGAGCGCTTCCCCGAGCGGGTGGTGGTGGTGGGTGCGGGCTTCATCGCCTGCGAATTCGCCTGCATCCTCAATGGCTTAGGCGTGCAGGTGACCCAGCTGGTGCGCGGCGATCACCTGCTGCGCGGCTTCGACCGCGAAGCCAGCGAAGCGGTGCGCGCCGGTATGGAGGCAGAGGGCGTCGAGATCCGCTTCGCCCACTCCCCAGCGGCGATCACCGGCCAGTGCGCCCCCGGCGAACTCAGCGTCACCACCCAGAGCGGCGAGTCGATCGCCTGCGGTGGCGTGCTGCTGGCCACCGGCCGCAGGCCTTTCCTGCATGGGCTCAACCTGGAGGCTGCCGGCGTGGCCGTGGAGGGCTACCGCATTCCTGTAGATGGCGACCAGTGCACCAACGTGGCCGGCATCTATGCGGTGGGAGATGTAACAGACCGCATCAACCTGACCCCAGTTGCGGTGGATGAGGGCCGCGCCTTTGCCGATACGGTATACGGCCACAGGCCACGCCAGGTAGACCACAGCCTGGTGGCCAGCGCGGTATTTGCCCAGCCGGAGTTGGCCAGCGTGGGGCTTACCGAAGAACAGGCAATCGAGCGCTGCGGCATCGATGGAATCAAGCTGCACCGGGCCCGCTTCCGCCCGATGAGTCAGGCCCTGCCGGCCAGAGGTCCCAAGGTGTTGCTCAAGCTGATCGTGGAGACCGCCAGCAACAAGGTGCTTGGCTGCCACATGGTGGGCGAACACGCCGCTGAAATCATCCAGATGGCAGCGATCGCCATTGGGATGGGAGCCACCAAGGCCGACTTCGACCGCACCATGGCCCTGCATCCCTCAGTGGCAGAGGAATTCGTGACAATGCCTAATTAAAGAGTCCAATTGAAAGTGTCAAATTAAAAGTGTCTCTTCTGGCTGGGCTGGCTCTTATGGGGCATTAGATCAGGCGTGAGCCGCGGGCCTGCTGCCGCTGAAGCGGATCCAGCACTGCAGCAATACTGCGCAGGAGCCAGCGGCCTTCGGGGGTCACAGAAGCCGTGCCAATCCCCTTGGATTCCCTCAGCTTGACCAAGCCATCGCGGGCCAGGGCCTGGAGGTCTAGCCATTCCTGGGGATAGCGATGTAAGGGGAGGTCAACCTGGAATTGACACATCACCTGCTTGATCAATGAGCGGCGCTCAAGTAGATCGGGATCATCCACAACTAGGCCCCGCTCCGTAGGCAGGCAACCCGAGCCTAAGGCTTGATAGTAGGCCTTGAGGTCGCGATGATTCTGTGAAAAAAGGCCTGGAAACTGACTGATTGCTGTAGGACCTACTCCCAAAAGGTCCAGGTCACCACCTGTTGTGTAGCCCTGAAAATTACGATGCAACGTTCCTGCTCGGGCTGCCTCCGCCAAGCTGTCGCCATGAAGGGCGTAATGATCCAGACCAATCGCTTCATAGCCATTGGCGCAAAACTGGTCTCTGGCTAGCTGAAGCATGGCAAGTCGCTCCCGGGGGCTGGGCAGATCAGCCGCTTCTATTTTGCGCTGGAGCGGTAACTGCTCCGGTAAATAGGCAAAGGAAAACATCGAAATCCGATCGGGCCCAAGCTTGCAAACCAAATCCAACGTGGCCTGGAATCGGTTGATTGTCTGCAGGGGCAAACCACAAATCAAATCTACGTTTATGCTGTCAAAGCCAGCCTCCCGCAACCAGGCCATGACCCGACGTAACTGGTCAACTGGCACCACCCGATTGACCGCCTTCTGAACTTCTGGATCTGCATCCTGGATGCCAAAGCTGATGCGGTTAAAGCCCAGCCTATGCAACTCCATGGCCTGATCACGACAGACGAACTCAGGGTTCAACTCGATCGATGCCTCCAGCTGGGGCGCGAGATCAAAGTGCTGCTCAATCAAACCCCACAACGTCGCCATTTCGGCGTCATTGAGGTAATTGGGAGTGCCCCCGCCTAGGTGCAACTGGGCCAGGGCTCGGCACTGGGGCATGGCGGCAGTCACCAACTGGAGCTCCTGGGCCAATGCCGCCAGATAGGGAGCAACCACCTTCGAACCCAGTTGGGTGGTGACCCGATTACAGCCGCAATACCAGCAAGCGTGGCGACAGAAGGGCACATGCACATATAGCGACAGGGGCTCGCTACAGGGCTCTGCCAACTGTGCTTTCAGCTGAGCGTTGCCCACCGCTGAACTGAAGGCTCCAGCTGTGGGATAACTGGTGTAGCGAGGAACGGGTTTGTCGTACTTGAGCAATAACTCAATCGGCGTAAGCCGCGTTGACGTCGTGGTGTCAGGTGCGGGGGGCAACATTTGTAAATACAAGCCAGGATGGGAAGGACGCAGCAGCCCCAGGATTCAGGGTTGGGGCAAATCGGCCAGTTCCGCCAACAGGCGCTGAGTAGCAGCGAAAGCCAATTCGGCTTCACTCAACAATTCCTCCTCTTCAGCTGTCGAAAGATCGAGCTGCTCAAAAGCGTCGTGCAGCGAGTGCTTGAGTTCAGCGGTGGAACGATCAAAACACCAGAAGTCCAGAGCAGGCAGCTGATGGCGCTCCAGAATGGCGTTGGCATGGGCGGCCAACTGTTGCCCGCCCGAGAGGTCGCCGCCGTAGCGCACATAGACATGGGCCATCAGGCGATGGGGGGCCTGCTGGGCCAGAACCCGCAGCTGCTCCAGCCAGATGGCTGCCGCCGCCGAAGGAGGCGTGGCTGGCAGCGTCGCCAGTTGGGCACAATCGTGGGCCAAAACTGCGGTTCTAGCCAGGTGGGGCCAAGGCGCTGTGCTGGCCCCGAGGGCCGCAGCCGCCTCAGGCAGCTGTTGCTCTAAAAATGCACAGGGCGCCCCCAGGGCCCGAACCAACGCCGCCAACTGCAAGGGGCTGACCTGATCATCGAGCAAGGCTTTGGCAAATGGCATGCCCTCGGCTTGGTGATGGGCACGACCGATGCGGGTATGGAGCTTGCGCACCCGCGGACCGAAGCCCTCACGGAGAGCAGCATCGGCCTGGTCGGCGTGGTCTGAGATGGGCTCAGCCTGGGGGGAGTGCATGGAGGGAGTTGCATTTGAAAAAACGCTAGCATAGTTTCGTTGTAGCGCTCTTGCTTGTCGCCCTGGCCATCGGAGCGGAGGCCGCAGCAGAAACAATCAGGCGGCTCGCTGTTTTGGCGTCGTAGCCGACCGTTTCAAGGCAGGACTGGAACAACTCAAAGAAGCTGGCCACCAGGTCGAGCGGATCCATCCCAATGGCACGCATGTCGGGGGCAACGGCCTGCAGGATTGCAGTGGTGACGGGCAGAACCTTGCGGCAGATGGAGCTCATGGCCGGCTCCAGTTCAGGGAAGCGGGATTTCAGCCAAGACTCGGCGTAATTCAGGTGCTCCGCCTCATCCTTGAGAACACGGGCAGTAATGGGGCGTGCATAGGCATCGGCCACCGGCAGGTAGTGGCGATAGGCGGCCACGGCGAAACACTCCACCACCAACCCCTGGATCACCAGGCATCCCGCCAAGTCACCAGAGCGATCGCACTCCAGGAACAAATCATGTAGGGGGTCGAAAAGCTGTTTGGCCAGCACCAGATCCGGCTTGATGCCGAGATGGTGGCCACATCCA
>NZ_JAGQCR010000097.1:0-10818 GCF_024346295.1 Cyanobium sp. BA20m-14 | reverse complement strand
CTTTGTTCCCCGTACTTCTGATAGCACTTTCCATTGCGGCAAGGTTGCTAGGCGGGGATGAGGGTTTGGTTGAAAGATTGTTGGTAGTCGTTTCGGAAATCTTGCCCAGCTCGGCGATGCCGATTTTCTCTTCCACATTGTCAGCTTTTTTAAGGCAAGGATTTGGGGCTGGAATCCTTGGTGCCGTTGTATTGATTTTAACGGCAAGCAACGCCTATCTCACTTTGCAGCGTGGTGCTGATCGTCTTTGGTGGAATCGCCCGGCTGGGCTTGAAGATTTGCCATGGAAGCGTTTGGTAGTCCGTTATCTGCGTTTGCGTATCAAGGCTTTCGGTCTTGTTTCATTATTCGCTCTTTTTATTGTGGTGGATCAGGCTTTCACCAGCATGCGACTGCTGGGTTCGGCAAGCTTGTGGGCCCGTGCCTTGGAGATTTTGCCCATTGCTCGCGATTTGCAGCGTCCCGTGTCATCAATTCTCGATTTGTTTATTTCGTTGCTGATTGCTATTGCTTTAGCCATGTTGTTGTTGTGGGTATTACCATCGCGTCGTGTCGCTTGGCAGCCTCTGTTCCCTGGGGCGCTTTTAATAGGTTCAACCCTTACCATCCTTAATTTGGTGCTTGGGCGCATTCTGTTGGCAGTAGGGGTGCGCTTCCAGGCCTATGGATTGGTGGGCGGTGTTTTGTTGTTGAGTCTTTGGGTTTGGTTGGTTGGTGTCATCCTTTACTACGGTCAGTGTTTGTGTGTAGTCATGGTACGGCGCCAGCGCGTCAGGATGGATGCATCTGCCCCAATTGAGATCAGCTGATGGAGCGATCACGTACCTGGCTCTGGTTGCTGTTAGCGCTCTTGCTGCTCCTTGCTCCCGGTCCGGCAGGGCGCTTCGTGCTCGATCTTCTCGGAGGCATAACCTTGCTCCTGGTGCTGTTGCCCCTATTGCTGGGAGCGGCTGGCTTTGTGGCTTGGCAGGTGATTCAAAGAAGATTGCGTACCTGTGATACTTGTGGTTTCACCTCCATGGAGAAGGAAATTTGCCCAGCTTGTGGAGGTGCTTTTGCCGCGCCTACGGAGGGTGCAGAGCCCAATGAACAGTTTGATGTTAGTCATGTCACCATTGATGTACAGGTCGTCAGTGAAGACGACCCGTCTTCTTGAGCTTTTCGCTAATTACTTACTGCTAATTACTTGCCGCTATTTCCTGGCCGGTAGTCTTAGGTTCTTGGTCGCGCGCTATTTCCTCCAGGCGGCGCTCTCGTAAATACAAGAACAGTGGGGCTCCACATGCGAAGGCAAATGTTACGCAGCTGAGCAGTACCCAAGGCAGCCCTCGCATCTGCAGCCGCTTGCTCTCCTGCACAATCCAAATCACCACTGCCGTTGCTCCTATTGCTAGGTCTCTTGATAGGGAACTGGCGGCTGGATTTGCATTTGCAAGACGGACAAACATGCCCAAGTCGAAGCTTGATCCGTATTCCCTGATGAAGTCAACGTTTGCCAGCCAGGGCAGTACTGCACCGCTGATCGCCAAGGCCAGATACAGCCATTTCAAGGTTGAATTGCCCTGAATGGCGGTGGTGGTGTTGCTAGAGCTGTTTTCGGAATTGGCTGCCATGATTTGAGGTGGTTCTAGGTGAGCTCTTTAAAGGGGACTACAGCGTTATCTCCTTCCTGCCACAACATCACTTCCTGTTCCACATGGGCGAGTACCGCTTCACAGCGATTCAGGTAGGCGCGGGCTTGCCGGTATAGGCCTGTCATTGCTTCAACATCCAGGTCCGTGGCTTGCAGGGCTGATAAGGCCAGTTGTAGGGCGGTGTGGGCTTCGTTGTATGAGAGATCGGCGCCAACGTTTTCGATGCTTTCATTTTCTTGTGTTTTGCTTGTGGCTTTTGCTTTAGGCATCGTTCAGGGCTTCGCCTCCGGAGCTTGATGCAGAATCTCGCGCACCACGGCGCTTGCCTGCCCATCTGTGAGTTGGGCGATGACTTCGCCGCCTTTTTTAAGTTGCTGCACGGAGCGCACCACAACCCCTTTGCCATCGCTCAGCAAGCAGAATCCTCTCTTGAGCTGGTGTGCAGGCGAAAGTGCTTGCAGCAGCTGCTGGGCATGTCCCAGGGCCTGGCGACGACTGGTCAAAAGGGCGAGGGGATTTACCCCCGCTAGTCGTTCTCGATCCCGACTGAGTCGCTGACGTTCTCCCTGCAGCCTCAGTTGGATGAGTTGCTGCAGATGTCTCCCCTGCTGCTGCAATGTCTGCACCGCTACGCGGTGATCTGGCAATAGGGCCACCAAGGCAGCGGTGGGGGTGGCGGCCCTGTAGTCCGCCACCAGGTCTGCAACGGTGGTGTCATCTTCGTGGCCAATGCCGCTGACCACGGGCACTGGGCAGGCGGCTAAGCACCGCGCCACCACTTCGTTATCAAACACGGCTAGGTCTTCGCGGCTGCCGCCACCTCGGCCGATCACGATCGCATCGATGCCCAACCGCTCCACTTGAGAGTTCAGTTTTTCCAGGGTTCGGCAGATGGCTTCGTGTACGGGGCCTTGTACTGGTATTGGCACCACGACCACAGCTGTCGCCGGCCAGCGTTCGGCGCTGGTGCGCAGCATGTCGGCCAACGCGGAGCTCGGACAGCTCGTGAGTAGGGCAATGCGCCTTGGGAAAGCGGGTAGGGGGCGCTTGCGAGCTTGATTCAGCAGCCCGTCGAGGGCTAGCCGCTCCCGCACTTGTTCGAACTGACGCAGGACCGAACTCAGGCTTGGCCTGATGTCCAGAGCCTGAACGCAGAGGCTTGCCCGGTTGCTCCAAAAGTTGAGCTTGCCCACCACTACGACCCCATCTCCGTCTTCGGGAACGAAGCTGAGCTTCGCCAGCTGGGAAGCCCAAACCACCGCCGAAATTGATGCCTGCTCGTCGACCAGGGTCATCCAGAGATGTCCCTTTTTGAGCTGGGGCCTGCTCACGGTTGCGTCAAGCAGAAACCGAGGTGCAAAACCGCGCTCTAGCAGCGATGCGACCGCGCCATTCAGTTCTGTCACGCCGTAGCGCGGTATGCCTGAAAATTCACCGGCCGCAGTCACGGCTGGATCTGCCGGTAGCAGATCCACCAGTAGAGGCTCACCAGGCCTGCTATCAGCGCTACCGATCGCCCAATCGGATGGTCAACGCGGATCAGCCCTGCGACGCAGATCACTAGGGCGCTGCTAAGCAGGCGCGAGCCATCACGACGGTTGTTGACGTAAAAGCGAGCCAAGGCAGCCTTGCCGGAAAGTTCCAGTTTGGGGCAGGCAGGTGCCTTATTGCCCCATGCCCCTCAGGCTCGATGACTCCCCTGTTGCAGCCTTGCTTTGGTAAGGGCCGTCGCCTGGGCTTGGCACGGGTCTTCTGGCCAGGGGTGACGGGGGTAGCGCCCGCGCAGCTCCTTGCGCACCTCCGGATAGCTGCGCTCCCAGAAGCCCGCCAGATCCTGGGTGATCGCCGCCGGCCGGCCGGCCGGTGTGAGCAGGTGCACGGTCACTGCTAGCTGACCTGAGAGCACCATTGGGTTTGTGCGAGCGCCGAAGAGCTCCTGCAGCTTTACCGCCAGCACGGGCTGGCCGCTGCTGTAATCGAGCTTGACTTGGCGGCCAGAGGGCACGGTCAGGGCCACAGGCAGCAGCTGATCTAGTTGGGGACGCAGGCTCCAGGGGGCGTCACCCCAGAGGGCTTCGCCTAGGGGTATTCCCTGCAGGTCGTCGCGGCTGCGGAGGCCGTTGAGGTGGGGGCCGAGCCATTCGTCTAGCTGTTCCAGTAGCTGCTGGGGGCTGCAGTCGGGCCATGGGGCTCCTAGGTGCTGGTGGGCCAGGCTGAGGCGTTGCTGGAGTTGGCGGCTAACGGGATCCCATGGCAGAGCCTCCAGTCCCAGCTGCCGCAGGCCCTCAAGTAGGGCGCTGCGAATCAAGGCCGGTTCTGCTTCGCTCCAGCTGCGGCGCTCAAGCACCAGCGCCCCTAGTCGCAGGGAGCGTTCGCAGCGCACCCGTTGACCTTCTCCATCCCAACGCGCCTCCACCGCGATATTTCCTTGTCCGCCGGGCTGCTCCGCCAGTTGCCGCAGTTGCCCGATATCAATGGGGATCGCTAGCTGGATGCGAGCGTCCTGGCCCTGGCCGTCAAGCTGGGCAACGGCCAGAGCAGAGCAGGCCACTAGGGGATCGTCTGCATGGAGCACGGCGCCGCGGCCGCCACTGAGCAGGTAGCGGCCAGGCTTTCCTGCTCTGGCTAGGGCTAGCCGCTCGGGATAGGCGGCGGCAACTAGCGAGGCCGCCGCTTCCGACAGGGTTACGGATCGGCCAACCGGCATTGCAGCTGGAGGACTGGAACTAATACCACCTAGCTGCCTGACCTGTCGCTGCAGCTGGCTTTGCAGCTGACGCAGCCGGCGCTGGGAGCTATCTCCAGGGCGGTTTTCACCTAGCCAATCAAGCCGCCGCAGCAGGTCACTGCCGGCCTCCTGACGGTTGAGGGGATCGCGCTCGCTCAGCAGCACCGCCAGGCCGCAGGCCAGCTCCAATTGGCCTAGTTGCTCGCCCAGCAGTAGCAGCTGGGCGAGGCGCGGATGCACCCCCAGCTGGGCCAGGCGCTGCCCGTGGCTGTTAAGCCGCCCGGTGGCTGCCAGAGCACCAAGCTGGTCGAGCTGCAGACGGGCCTCCTTTAGGGGTGCAGGCGCTGGTGGGTCTATCCAATGCAGGTCCCTGCCAAGGGGATCGCCCCACTGGGCCAGTTGCAGGGCCAGGGGCAATGGATCTACCTCGAGCAACTCCGGTGGATCGAAAGCGGGACGACGCTGCTGTTCAGCGGGCGACCAGAGGCGCAGGCAGCGACCTGGACCCAGGCGCCCGGCCCGGCCGGCCCGTTGATCAGCGCTGGCTTGGCTTGCGGGTACGGTGACGAGGCCATCAAGTCCACTTCCGGGATCGAAGCGGTTGCGGCGGCTCAGACCACTGTCGAGCACCAGCGTTACCCCGGCCAAGGTGAGGGAACTCTCAGCGATGGAAGTGGCGAGCACCACCTTGCCCGCGGCGTTGCTGGCCGGGCCGATAGCGCGGCCCTGGGCCTCCAACGGCAGGTTGCCGTGCAGGGGAACGCACTCCACGCCTTGATGGCTGGGCTTTCCCCAGTCGGTGGCGGCGATCGCCCTGCTGCAGTCCTGGATCTCCCTCTGCCCGGGGAGGAAAACCAGCACGGTTTCGCCGTCGCCGCGCGGCTCTAGCCAGTGCTGCTCAAGGGCGCGCACCACCTGTTGCGCCAGCCTTTCGCCTGGTCGCGGTGGCTGGTGGCTGATTGCCACCGGATAGCAACGCCCTTCGCTGGTCAGCACGGTGGCCCCAGGCAGCTGCTCCGCCAGCGGGGCCAGGTTGAGGGTGGCAGACATCAGCACCAGCCGCAGCTCTGGCCTCAGCAGCTCCCTGGCCTGACGCACCAGGGCAAGGGATAGGTCGGTGTCGGCGCCGCGCTCGTGGAATTCGTCAAAAATCAGGCAGTCCACCCGATCAAGGCCAGGATTTGCCTGCAAGCGCCGCAGAAACAGGCCGTCTGTGAGCACCTCCAGTCGGGTGGCGGCTGAGATGCAGGATTCGAGCCGCACGCTGTAGCCAACTTGCTGGCCGAGGGGCTCACCGAGCTCGGCCGCCAGCCTTTGGGCTGCCGCTTTGGCTGCCAGGCGACGGGGTTCCAGCATCCAGATGCGGCCAGATGCGGCACCCGGCTTGCCCGACTCCAGGTTGAGTCCTGCTAGCAGAGCCAGGGGCACACGAGTCGTTTTACCTGCTCCAGGGGGTGCCTGGAGCAGCACGGTGGCACCGGGCCTGCAGGCTTCGAGCAGCGGCGCCAGCAGGCCGTCAATCGGTAGCGGGGGCGTTGGCAGGGGGCTGTCCTTGTGGAATCAGCGCACGTGGCGAATGCCATCTACCGGGTGGTAGGCCTCGCCTGTGAGCTCCTCGTAGACGATCGCCGGTAGGCCGGTTTCAAACATGGTTTGCAAGGCCTCCTTGAGGTAAGGATTCCAGCCCCCGGTGCTCACCTTGCCGTGGCGAACAGTCCAGTCCCAGGTGCCTTGCAGGTCCCTGGGGATGCGCCCCTCTCGGTCGCGACGAGCCACGAGATCCTGAGATTCAACCAGGCCTACCAAAATTGGATCCCTGCCGTAGGCAGGCGTGATGCTCAACTCCAACCGAATCGGATCTTCCTTGATCAGCTTGAGGCGAAAACGAGGTGGCAGTTTGAGACTGGTCAGCACTGCAGCCACTATTCGGGTCCGTTGATCCACCTTCTGTCTCCGCTGAAAAACGCTTGCTCAACGGAGAGCCTATTCAGCTGAGGTCACCTGGGTAAGCAGCTTGCTCGTTGTCGCCGCTGAAGCGGACGGTTAAGAGGTCTTCTTGGGTGATCTGACCATCTGAATCAAGCAGCTCCGGATGGATGGTGAGTCTGCCGGTGCGGTCGTGATTGGACCTGATTTCGGGTGCTTGTGCTGCTGGCGTACCCATGGCATCTCGATCACCGGGACGGGGAATGGCGTGGAATCCTTGGCCCATCACCCTGAAGGCTTGCCATAGCAGAGCCACAAAACAGGCCCCGTAGAGCAGGGGTAAAAGCTGGGAGAGCACAGTGTTCATGGCCTTAAAGCTGGCCTCAGATAGATGGTTGCGTGTCGCAATTCCATCATTGCCTGGAGCGAGCCGTTTGGGGATCAACGACTGCAACCTCTCCAATATTGGCAACCATCCAGGCCCACAGGGTGCTGCAAGCGGCACCGAAGGCGAGAAAAGCAATTAGCAGTCGCCCGGTGTCCATGGATTGAAAGATTTGTTTACCAATATTAGGGCCGATCCTGATCGCCCGTTGCGGCTTTCCTGGGAGGGAAATCCCGCTCTAGGCAGTCGCTGGCTGGTTGCTTACGTTTTGACTAGTTGAGTCCTGTATTGATGGCTGATTCGCGGGCCTTGCCCTGGCTGGGTTCAGGGCTGGTGCTGATGGCTCTAATGGCACCCCCGGCTCCCTGGCCAGGCGCTGCCGCCCTCGCCCAGAGTGCAACTTCAGTCAGCCTGAACCGCCAGTCATTTGTGGCGGCTGCTGTTCGCCGTGCTGGACCCGCGGTGGTGACCATTGACACGGAACGGACCGTGGCTGCCTCAGGTAGTGCTTCGGGAGGCTTGCCAAGAGGGCTGCTCAACGACCCCCTGTTTCGCCAATTTTTTGGCATGCCCCAGCAGCAGCAGCAGCCCTCTCAGCGCACGGAGCGGGGGCAGGGAAGCGGCTTTATTTTTCAGGCTGAGGGCTTGATTCTGACCAATGCCCACGTGGTGGAGAAATCAGACCGGGTGACCGTGGGGCTGCAGGGCGGTCGCCGGGTTGAAGGCACGGTTGTCGGCCTCGATCGCCTCACGGATCTGGCGGTTGTGAGGTTGGCGGGCAGCGGCCCCTGGCCAGTAGCGCCCTTGGGCAACTCCGACAGCCTGCAAGTTGGCGAGTGGGCAATTGCCGTAGGCAACCCTTACGGGTTGGACAACACCGTGACAATGGGGATCATCAGCAACCTCAACCGCAATGCCAGCAAGCTGGGCATCACAGACAAGCGCTTGGATCTGATTCAGACCGATGCAGCAATTAACCCGGGCAATTCAGGCGGTCCGCTGCTAAACGCTGATGGCGAGGTGATCGGCATTAACACCTTGGTGCGTACCGGGCCTGGTGCGGGCTTGGGATTTGCTATTCCGATTAACCGGGCCCGGGATATTGCCCGCCAATTGCTTACCTCTGGCCGTGTCAGCCACCCAGTAATCGGCGTAAGTCTCGACGGGGTTCGTGCCGGTGATGGCACTGGGCTGAATCAAGGGGTGCGGGTGATGGCGGTGCAAGCTTCCGGGCCAGCGGCGCGGGCAGGCCTGCAAAAGGGCGATGTAATAGTTGCCGTGGGTGATCAGCCCATCGCTAGCCCCTCCCAGCTGGTAACAGCGGTGGAGAGGGCGGGGGTGGGGGGAAGCTTGGAGCTTCGGCTGAATAGGGCCGGAACATTGATGCGGTTGACGGTTATTCCAGCCCAATTAACCCCAGCCCCCTAGGCCTCTTGCCCCCACGGACTACCCAGGCTTGGCGAAACTTGGGTAGGTGCACCGAGTTGCTGACGCATCACCCACTGGGTTGCCGCCTTTTGGCTATGCCAGGCCTGGAGTAGCTGCTTGGCAATGCCTTGCAGGGTCTGGGGATCGGCGGTGGCTTCAATAGCTCGGTTCATGCGCTCCAGCTCAAACTGCTGGCCGAGGCTGAGGGCGAGTGGTTCAGACATGGCACGCACCACAGGTAACTATTTGACCCCATAACGCTACAAACTGTTTCATTCGCTCGCGTAGCGGTTGCGACAGGGCGCTTTCCCTGTGCTGATTTGCTGTTGCGCGGTGATGGGCTGGCCGACGTCTGAGCTCAGGGCTGTTCGCGTAGCTCTTCAACGCAGCGCGTCACGCAGGCGCCGTCATCCAGGGAGCAGGTGGTTATGCATTCGAAATACACCTCCAAAGCGTCGCCTTGGCGGCCATTGTCTTGATGGCCGGCGACGTGATAGCTGGTGCCCTGGGCGTTGGGGCCCATGTGTGAATTACCCATGATCTCCTGCGGTGGCGACTCCTTGTCAGCTTATGCACACCAAGCCAAGGGGGCTAGTGAAATGAGTCTTCCTGCCTAAGCGGCGGTGAAGTTCTGTGTACCCGCTGAGGCAGGGACTGCGGGCTGGGCTGCTCAGCTGGATTTTGACTGGGATTTTCGAGACGCCTGTTTGGCCTTGTTGGCGGCCTGTTTTGCCGTTTTGCGTTCTGCTTCTTCGGCCTGCCGGGCCAGGCCAGCTTCCTCTTCTTTCTTGGTGAGGTAATAGGAATAATCGCCGCGGTAGAGCACCAGTTGGCCATCCCGGATCTCCACGATCCGGTTGGCCACCCTGGAGATGAAATAGCGGTCGTGGCTCACCAGCAAGGCCGCACCCTCATATTCGATCAGCGCGTCTTCCAGCATCTGCTTGGCTGGAATATCAAGGTGATTGGTGGGCTCATCCAGAACTAGGAGGTTGCAGGGGCTGAGCAGCATTAACGCCAGCGCCAGCCTGGCTTTCTCTCCTCCAGAGAGTTTGCCGGCCTCCTTGAATACGCTTTCGTTGCTGAAGCAGAAGCTGCCTAGCAGTGAGCGCACTTGGGTCTGAGTCCAGTCTGGCACTACCTCGAAGATCGTGTTGATCACGGTTTTGGAGAGGTCTAGGGCTTCGGCCTGGTTCTGCTCGAAGTAGTTCGCTATCACGTTGTGCTCCCCGAGGCTGGCGCAGCCGTCCTCGGGCTGTTCGCTGCCCATGATTAGGCGCAGTAGGGTTGATTTGCCGGCGCCGTTGGGCCCGACAAAGGCGATGCGGTCACCCCGTTCCACCTCCAGCTCAGCCCCTAAAAACAGAATCTGGTCGCCGTAGCTGTGGGTCAGGTTTTTGATGTCTGCCACCACGCGCCCAGAGCGTGGTGCTTCGGGAAAGCGGAATTGCGGCCCGCCGACACCTTCGAGCGGAGCTTCGACCCGCTCAACCTTCTCCAGCAGTTTCTCCCGGCTTTTGGCCTGGGTGGAGCGGGTGGCACTGGCCCGAAAGCGGTCGATGTAGGCCTGCTGGGCTCCCAGCTCCTTTTGTTGGCGATCAAATGCGGCCTGGGTTGCTTCGCGCTCCAGGACTTTCTGCTCTAGATGCTGGCTGTAATTGCCCAGGTAGGTGCGCGATACCCCCCGTTCGGTCTCCACTATCTGGTTGCAGACCCGATCCAGAAAGGTGCGGTCGTGGCTGATCACAACTAGGGCCGCGGTCTGTTCGACCAGATAGCCCTCGAGCCACTGGATTGTTTCAACGTCCAGATGGTTGGTGGGCTCGTCGAGCAGAAGCAGATCCGGTTCCTGGAGGAGGATTTTGCCGAGGGCGATGCGCATCTGCCAGCCGCCGGAATAATCCCCCACCAGCTGTTCGGCCCCCTCGGGGCTGAAGCCAATGGTGGGCAGCAGTTTGTCGATGCGGGCGTCGAGCTCGTAGCCGTGCAACGCCTCGAAACGGCTGTGCAGCCGGCCTAGCTCGTGGATTAGCTCGTCGAGATGGTCTGGGTCGCTGGCGGCCTTCTCGCTGGCCATCTCGTGCTCCAGCTGGTGCTGGCGGATCAGCACTTCAGCTGCTTCGCCGAATGCCTGGAACAGCTCCTCTCGCACCGTGCGGGCTGGATCGACGTCGAATTCCTGTTGCAGGTAGGCAATGCTGGGTTCGCCTTGCTTCACCACCAGGCCACTGCTGGGCTCTTCCAGCCCCGCAATGATCTTCATCTGGGTGGACTTACCAGCTCCGTTGACGCCCACCAAGCCAATGCGGTCTCCAGGCCTCACCTCCCAGGTGACATCCCGCAGCACCTCGCCAGTGGGATAAATCTTGCCGAGGCGTTCGAGGCGGAGCACGGATAAGGGTCTAGGGACCAAATCCATCATCCCTGGCGACCCGTCTGTCGGGGGGGCGGCTAGGCAATCATCTGGTGCAGACTCGTCTCACCTGCCCGTGTGATTGCCATGATTAAGCGCCTTGAGCAGGTGGCAGCTCTGGTTGTCGCAGCTGGTCTGGCGCTTGTGAGTTACTGGCTCTTTTTCAGCTGGGCAGGTGGGGAGCGTGATCAGCGACAACAGCGCCGCACCAACTCAGAGCCCTCCGCGAGCCTTCACCAGCCACTGCTTGCGGACGCTGTCATCCAGGGTGGAGATGTAGGTGCGGATCTCTTGGGAGGTGACC
>NZ_JAGQCR010000096.1:0-10843 GCF_024346295.1 Cyanobium sp. BA20m-14 | reverse complement strand
AGTACCTGAGATTTGAACCAAGGCATCATGCGCTCCTTGAACTGTGAACTTGTTGGGCGCCGAGATAAAGGGAAGCCCGGTAAGTTGGGCGAGCTCTTGGGCCGTCTCTTCGGCAAAGCCACTGGCAGCGTTGAGCCCGGTTCCGACTGCCGTTCCACCAATTGCGAGTTGATAGACACCCTTGAGTCCATCGCGAAGACGATCAAGATTGTCGGCGAGCATGCCTGTATAGCCAGACCATTCTTGGCCGAGTGTTAAAGGGGTAGCGTCCTGCATGTGGGTGCGGCCAATTTTGACAATGTCATTCCATTGGCTCGCTTTGGCCGCGATGGCATCATGCAAAGCCTGAATCGCCGGAATCAGACGAGTTGTGCACTCAACTGCCGCAGCTAGATGCATCGCCGTCGGGAAAGTGTCGTTCGACGACTGGGACATATTCACATGGTCATTTGGATGCACAGGTGTCTTGGCTCCTAAAGGAGTGCCGGCGATCTGGCAGCAGCGGTTCGAAATCACCTCATTTACGTTCATGTTGAACTGGGTACCAGAACCAGTCATCCAGACGTGTAGTGGAAACATGTCGCGATGCTGGCCAGCGAGGATCTCGTTGCAGCTTTGAATGATCAATTGATGGACATTGTCTGCAAGCCTTCGATGGGTGTGATTTACATTGGCGGCAGCCTTTTTCAATTGGGCATAGGCACTGACCATTTCGGCTGGAATCAGCTCCTGTCCGATGCTGAAATGTTCTAAAGATCGTTGGGTTTGGGCGCCCCACAGCCGGTCGGCTGGAACGGAGACCGTGCCGAGGCTGTCGGATTCGCTGCGCATGTCCGTCATTGAGACTGGGGAGGATGGCTTTTATTAGACTGGCTCGGCCTCCTGACCCATAATAAATGTTCGCAACGGATCTTGCCAATCCAGGCTGCTTACTTAGATTGGGCAGAATTGCCAGCACGGCTAGAGACGAAATGTTAAAATGTATACGTTTGTGGACGGGCGACGATGGCCAGTCCCATTTTCAGAGCGGCGCGATTGAGCTTGACTCCGGGGTCCGTGGCGACTTTCTGAGCCAAAAAACTGACGCTGTCAGCATTGCGTTTCAGCAAACGGATTCAGGCGGCTCGTTTGATTGGCATACGGCGCCAGCGCGCCAGTTTGTGATCACCCTGAGTGGCACTCTCGATTTCGTTACTCGCGAAGATAAGCATTTCACTCTTGATCCTTCGACCCTGCTGCTCGCAGAAGACACAGCAGGGGGAGGCCATTCCTGGAGATTGCTGGATGCGGAGCCCTGGCGCCGTATCTATGTGGTGTTAGCACCGGGTGCCGATGTCCGTTTCACAGCAGAGGTGCAGGCATGACCAGCGAATCGGTTGATGTGCTCCTGGTTGGAGCCGGCATCATGAGCACATCGCTTGGCGTGTTCCTCAAAGAGCTGAAGCCGGATCTGACGATCGAGATGATCGAGCGGATGCCCCAAGAAGCCCAGGAGAGTTCCGGTGCGTGGAACAACGCTGGCACGGGCCATGCGGGCAACTGTGAGCTGAACTTCACGCCGATGCGTCAGGACGGCACGATAAATATCGCCACAGCACTGGAGGTCAATGTTGAATTTGACCTATCCCGCCAGTTCTGGTCATACCTGTTGGGCAAGGGGTTGATCGGTTCGGCCGACAGCTTTATCCATCCTGTTCCCCACATGAGCTTTGTGATGGGCAGAGAAAATCAGGCTTTTCTGAAGAAGCGCCATGCCTTGATGAGTGCCCATCACTGTTATCACGGTATGGAGTATTCCGAGGATCACGCCAAGATCGCGGAATGGGCCCCCTTGTTGATGGAGGGGCGTGATGCGAGTCAGCCGGTGGCCGCAACTCACATCAATAACGGTGCTGATGTCAATTATGGCGCCCTGACAAGCAACCTTCTTTCGGTGCTGCGCAAGCACCCTGATTTCAGGGTGCACTTCAACGAAGAGGTGGTCAATCTGCAGCGCCGGCCTGAGGGTGGCTGGCGGGTTGTTGTTAAGCATGGGGCCACGGGTAGCGAGCGCACGATCGATGCGCGTTTTGTGTTTCTTGGCGCCGGCGGCGCCGCCTTAACCCTGCTTCAGAAGTCCGCTATACCGGAAGCCCACGGCTATGCAGGATTTCCGGTGAGCGGGGTCTGGTTGCGTTGCGAGAAACCCGAGGTGGTGAACCGGCACCGAGCCAAGGTTTATGGCAAGGCGGCAGCAGGCTCACCGCCGATGTCCGTGCCCCACCTGGATACGCGCATTATTGAGGGCAAGCGCTGGCTCTTGTTTGGACCCTATGCAGGCTTTTCCACCAAATTCCTGAAGAATGGCTCCTACTGCGATCTGCCTCGATCGCTGCGCCTGGCTAATATCCTGCCGATGCTTTCCGTCGCCAAAGATAATTTTCCTTTAGAGGAATATCTGGTAGGCCAGGTTTTGCAGAGCAAGGCCCATCGCTTCAATGTGCTCAGGCAGTATTACCCAGGCGTAAACGAGGACGATTGGGAGCTAGCAGTTGCTGGTCAGAGGGTTCAGATTATTAAAAAGGAGAAGCACTTTGCCGGCCAGCTTGAATTCGGTACTGAGATCGTGTCAGCGGCTGATGGCAGCTTGGTGGCGCTGCTGGGTGCCTCTCCAGGCGCCTCAACCGCTACCTACATCATGATGACCATGATTGAAACAGTCCTGCGCGATGAACTAATTGGTGATTGGAAAGCCAAAATGAGTGAGATCATTCCCTCCTATGGGCATGATCTCAAGCAGGACGCCGCCATGTTGACGAAGGTGCGAGCCGAAACGGCGGCAGTTCTAGGTTTGCAGAATGCTTAATTCCTATTGATTCGTACTGATTGATTCGTACTGAGTTAACGCAGCGGAGCAGCGCGATCGATCTGCTCCTACGGTCATAGAGATGAATCTCGCCATTGCACTAGACGCCAGCGTGGCCATTCCCTGCATGACGCGGCGGTGGGGCTGGCCTGAGTCATGGCACCCAGTTTGCAGGATTAAAAGGCACCTGTCAGGCCCAGCTGCTGCAGGCGCCGTGTTGCAGCAGCTGCCGGCGCGCCCTCCCAGGCCAGGGCTTGGGCCAGCAGGGGCGCCAGCACCGGCACCTGGCTAAAGCCCGCACTGAAGCCGGTGAACAGCCACAACCCAGGTGCCCCAGCCAGCGGACCCACCAGGGGCAAGCCCTCACTGCAGAAGGCCACGGGTGCTTGGCGCAGATGGCCGGGCAGGGCCGCCAGCGGCGCCCCCCAGGCTTGCGCCGCCAGCTCTTGGCGCAGTTGCCTTTCCACCTCAAAAGGCGGTGGCGCTGCCCCCAGCTCCAGCCCCGGTCGCACCAGGGTGTGCTGGCCCAGCAGGGCCCCAGTGCCCCAGGGCACCAGGCCCCCATCCACCAGCCACTCCGGTTGGTCCAGGCCGGCGGCGCGGCGCTCCAGCGCGACCCGCCCAAAGCTGGGCGGCAGCCAGGCGGCGGCGCGGCCCAGGCGTGGCGGGTAGGCGGGCAGCTCCAGTACTGCTGCCCAGCTGCTGCGCAGGCGGGAGGGCAGGGGCGGCCAGAGCTGGCGGCAGTGGGCGCCAGCGGCCAACACCAGCTGGGGGGCTAGCAGGTCGCTGCCATCGCTGAGGTGCAGCTGCCAACCTGCCGGTGACTGGCGCTCCAGGCGCTCCAGCCGGGCCGGGCGGCACCTCACCCCCGCGGCCGCCAGCAGCAGCGGCAGGCGCGCCACCAGCACGGCGGTGTCCACCTGGGCGAATGGGAGCGGCCACCAGGCACTCAGCGCCCCCAAGCCGGTGCCGCCAGCCTGCACCCGCAAGCGGCAGGGACGCCAGCCCAGGTCACCATGGCGCCCCTGCAGGCGGCGCCAATGCTTGGAAGCCCTCGCCGCCAGCCGGGCCAGGGGGGTGGCCGCCAGGGGCCAGCCCGGCAGGGCGCCATAGCTGATCCCCGTAGCCGAATCCGCCCCTGCGGGGCCCGGGGCATCGATGAGACTCACCGAGGCCCCCAACTGCCGCAATTCCAGAGCCAGCAGGCCACCGGCCAAGCCACCGCCAACAATCACCACATCGGCAGGGGCCGAAACCGTCACACCAACAGGGTGAAGGAGGAAACCACCAGGTGGAACATTTCCTTCACCTTGCTCCAGCGGATTTCGTTGGTGCTGGCTGCAAAGGTGTAGAGCCGGCCGCGATCGAGCACCACCGTGGCCAGCTCGTGGCGGTCGCGGTCTTCGAGGTGCACGGCGTATTCGAGGTCGTAGAAGGTGCGGGGCCCCTCCTGGCGCTCGGAGGCCTCCACCAGTTCCGCCGCCCGGCCGCTGCCTTCAGGCGCGATCACGGTGCGGCGCAGCTGTTCGCCTACGGCAACGGCGCTGCCCAGTTTCTCCAGGTCGTTGGTGGGGTTGACCTCGGAGATCACCAGGCTGAGGGTCTCATCACTGTTGATCAGGTCGTGGAACACCACCTGGGGACCGCCGCTCACCTGCACCCGGGTCCAGCCGGTGGGATAGAGGAAGGCATAGCGGCCATCGGGGCTCTGAAAGCTGTTCAATCCGGCGGCTGAGGCGCTGCAGGCCGTCAGCAGCCCGGTCAGCAGCCCCGCCAGCAACAGGGCAACCAGGCGGGGCAGGGGGGAGGGAAGACCGGCCCCTTTGCGGGTTTCAGCCATGGCGACGGCAAATGCTTGGCGCCATTCTGCTGGGCCGCCAGCATGGGGCCGATCGCCCCCAGCTCCGATGCCCCGCAGGCCTACCTGGGTCGACCGGCAACAACGTCGCCACGACTCCCCCTTTTTCCAGCTGCTGGATAACTCCTTTCTCTTCCGGGTGGCCCTCTCGGCCGCCGGCGCCCTGACCCTGCTGCTGGTGGTGAACAGCTACGCCACCTGTCGCAACAACCAATGGGTCAAAGGCTGCCTCTGGCGGGATGCGGAAGCCCTGATCAGTGTGGGCAATGTGGAGTCACTGAGCATCGTGACAGCCGCTTTCCTCTATGTGCTCGAGGGCCAAAAGCGCAAACAGCGGGAAAATATTGAGGCCTACGAGCTGCTGAAAACCTGCAATGAGTCGGGCGCCCGCTGGCTGATCGGGCGCATCCAAGCGCTGGAGATCCTCAACCGCGCCGGCCTGCCCCTCGACGGCCAAAATCTGGCTGGCTTTGACCTGCACAACTTGCATGCCCCCGGGGGCCACTGGCATCAGGTCAACCTGGAGCACACCGTGTTGCGCAACGCCAACCTGGCCGGAACCGACCTCACGGGCACCAACCTGCGCGGCGCCGACCTGCGTGGTGCCGACCTGCGGCACGCCATCCTGCGCAACGCGATCCTGGAGGGCGCCGAGCTGGAGGGCGCCCTGCTGGAGGGGGCAGACCTGGAGGGCGCCGACCTAGGCGGGACAAACCTGCCTAAATTCAGCCCACTTGCGGCGAATCGCTGAGCGGCTTCACGCGCCCGTTGGCCCGGCTGATTGACCAGTTCGAGCGACTGCCGGGCATCGGCCCCCGCACGGCCCAGCGGCTTGCCCTGCACCTGTTGCGCCAGCCAGAGGAGCAGATTCGCAGTTTCGCAGACGCCCTGCTGGCCGCCCGCAGCCAGGTTGGCCAGTGCCAGCGCTGCTTCCACCTCTCGGCCGAGCCGTTCTGTGAGATCTGCCGCAACGACGAGCGCAGCAACGGCCAGCTGTGTGTGGTGGCCGATTCCCGCGACCTGCTGGCGATGGAGCGCACCCGGGAATTCAAGGGGCACTACCACGTGCTCTGCGGCTTGATCTCGCCGATGGATGGCATTGGCCCCGAACTGCTCCAGATCCAGCCCCTGGTGCGCCGGGTGGATGCCGAGCAGATCAGCGAGGTGATCCTGGCGCTCACCCCGAGTGTGGAGGGGGATACCACCAGTCTCTATTTGGCCCGCCTGCTCAAGCCCTTCACGATGGTGAGCCGGATCGCCTATGGCCTGCCGGTGGGCAGTGAGCTGGAATATGCCGACGAAGTCACCCTGGCCCGCGCCTTTGAGGGGCGTCGAGCCGTCGAATGAGCTCCCCATCCCGCTACAGCGCCATTGCCCCCGAACAGCGGTTGCCGGCCTGGCTGCGCCGTCCCGTCGGGACTGCTTCCCAGTTGGAGGCCGTGCAGGGGGTGGTCAAAGAACAGCGGCTGCATACGATCTGCGAGGAGGGCCGCTGCCCCAACCGGGCCGAGTGCTACGCCGCCGGCACGGCCACCTTCCTGCTGGGGGGGGCGATCTGCACCCGCAGCTGCGCCTTCTGTCAGGTGGACAAGGGCCAGGCCCCGGCTCCGCTCGACGCCGCTGAGGCGGAGCGGGTGGCCGCGGCGGTGGCCAGCCTCCAGCTCTCCTATGTGGTGCTCACGGCCGTGGCCCGTGACGATCTGGCCGACCACGGCGCCTGCCTGTTCACAGCCACCATGGCCGCCATTCGCCGCAGCCGCCCGGGGACGGCGATCGAGGTGCTCACTCCCGACTTCTGGGGCGGCCATCGCGACGAAGCGGACGGCTTGGCTGCCCAACGGCAGCGGCTGGCCACCGTGCTGGCCGCCGAACCGGTGTGCTTCAACCACAATCTGGAAACCGTTGAACGCCTGCAGGGGGAGGTGCGCCGCGGCGCCACCTACCGCCGCTCCCTGGCCCTGTTGGCCGCAGCCCGCCAGCTGGCACCCCAGATCCCCACCAAGAGTGGCCTGATGCTTGGGCTGGGTGAAACCCAGGAGGAGGTTGTGCAGACGCTGCAGGACCTGCGCAGCGTTGATTGTCAGCGACTCACCCTGGGGCAATACTTGCGCCCATCCCTCGCCCACATGCCCGTGGCCCGCTACTGGACTCCCGCCGAATTTGAGCAGCTGGGCGTCATCGCCCGGGAGCTGGGGTTTGAGCAGGTGCGCAGCGGGCCGCTGGTGCGCAGTAGTTATCACGCCGAGGCAGCATGACGGCTGCCTCCTGAAGCCCACCTGACCAACACCACCCCATGAGCCAATACAACACCCGCCATTTCGTGGCCGCCCAGCTCGAGGACGGCTGGATGCTCCAGTCCGAGCACGTGACGAAACTTCAAAACGGTGATTGGATCCTCGATCGCGAAGAATTGGAGGAACTATCAGGACTGCTGCAAACGTTGCTCAGTCAGAGTTAAGGAAACTCTGATCAAGATCTGATTAAGCTTCCCGTTTCATGGGACATCTATCCCATTCTTGAGCCTGGCCTTCACCCCTGGAGGTGCAATAAGCCCATTGTTTTTGCGGTTTTTGACTTCGCCAAGGGACATTACCCTCGCCTCATTCAAGGGTAATGCTTTCGCCCAGCCCAGGGCCATCATTGTTCCCTTGGCCTCGTCACTTCGGCGCAGACCTGCTTGCCTGACCAGCAGTCCCTGCGATTGTCATCGCCGCTGCATCCAGCAATACTGACCGCCAGTGCTGGCCCCCCACGCCAGGGATCCTGTTCTGAAGGCCTCAAACGGGTGTCAATCGTGTTGCGTCCCAGCGGACTGCTGATTCCCCTGCTCAGGTTCCTTTTGGTGTTGGGAGCCGGTGGACTCACCCCGGCCGTCCAGGCCGAGTCCGATCCCCCCAGCCTTAACCGGCTGCTGAATGTTCCTGGCTGGATCGACCTTGACCTCAACCTGCAGGCCCAGCCCCTGGCCAACCCGAGCGGCGGAACCGAGCAGAGCGCCAGCTGGATGCAGCAGCTCACCCTGGGGGCCGCGTTCAGCAGTGGCCTGGCCAAGCCAGCTGACCAGTGGCACGAAGGCGACCACTGGCGGGCCAACCTGCAATTGATGCTGTTTAGCGGCGATCCCCAGCTCAACGACGCGATCGGAGCCGCCTACCCCCTGCAAAACGCGGCCCATCCGACTGGCCTGTGGCTTACGGAGGCGACCATTGAGCGCCGGGCCGGCTCGGGGGAGCTGACGCTGAAAGCTGGGGTGTTCTCCCTCAATCCGGGCTTTGTGAGGACGCCGGTGCTCGATCAATACGTGCACTCCGCCCTCAATGACACGCTCAACTCCGAAATCGATGGGGTGCCGATCAACCCCTACGTGGCCCCAGGGCTGCAGCTGAGCTGGACCCCCGGTCGCCAGGGTCGCTATGGCGAATGGCGCTATGGCGCCTTTTGGCTCGATTCCCAAGTCGCCCTGGCGGGCCTGTTTGGGGTCAATCCCGACCTGAGCTCAAGCGAGGGCAACCTGCACCTTCTGCAGTGGACCTTCACCCAGCTGCCCGGAGCCAGCGCCCTGGAGGCACCGATCCGGCGGCAGGGTCAGACCATTTCTCGCCAGCTTCCTTCCCCCCAGGTTCAGCTGGGCGGGGTCTATTTGGCCAAGGACAGCTCGGGCAAGTCCAATGGGTCCCTTTACGGCACGATCACGCTGGCGTCCCCCCTGCCGCTGGGCCTCGACAACCGCTTCTGGCTCGGTGTCAAAACTGCGGTGAGCGGAGACACCAACCCCGTGCCCCTGTTTCTGGCCGGCGGCTGGCTGGGCCAGGGGCTGTTGCCCGGCCGCCCCCTCGACGTGCTGGCCCTGGGCTACGGCCGCAGCAGCTTCAACAGCCAGCTGAACCCAGGCCTGACAGCCGAAGCCGTGCTGGAGCTGAACTACAGCTTCAACCTGACTGCCAACCTGTCGCTGCAACCAGTGCTGCAGTGGGTGCTCAACCCGGGTGGATCGGGCCAGGTAGATGACATCCTGGCCGCCGGCCTGCAACTGCAGCTGCAGTTCTGAATCAGTCCGTGTGAATTAGTCCATCAGCAACCGATAGGCCGCCTCCAGCCGGTGAAAGGCCTGGGGATCGCCGCCCAGATCGGGGTGGTGGGCCTTGGCCAAGCGCCGATAGGCCCGCTTGACCATCTGCGGGCTTGCCCCGGCCTCTAGCCCCAGCTCCCGCAGGGCCTCGCCGCGGGGGTCTGGGGCCGAGTTCTGGGCCCAGCTCTGGGCTGAGCTCTGGGAGGAGTTCTGGGAGGTGGTCGGACCCCGGGAGTGGTTTTCGGTGCGGGTGCCGCGGCGGCGCTGGCCGAGTTGGGCTTGGCGGCGCCCCAACTCCACCACCACCTGGAGCGGCGCTTCAGTGAGCCACTCCGGAGCCCGGGGGCCATAGAGGGCAAAGGCCGCCCGCACGGCCCAGCGGGCCCGACTGTGGGGGCCCCGGAGCGCTTCGGCCAGTGCGGTGCCCAGGCCAGGGGAGCGGCGCTCGAGCTCCTGCTCCAGGCTGAGCGCCGGGTTCGACCAGTGGCGTCGCAGCTCCTCGATCACCCCCCGTAATCCGCCCGGTGGACCGATCCGCAGCGCCTGCCACTGGGGGTGGGCGGCCATCGCCTGACCCCAGCGCTCCAGCTGACCCGGGCTGAGGCCATGGTCATAGGTCGGGCCACCCGTGGGGCCATCCGGGCCAGGCTGGGGGCCCTGCGCCGAAAGTTGCTCCAACCGGCGGCGCAGGGTCTGCACTTCACGGCGCAGGGCATCATTTTCGGCCAGCAGGGCATCGACGTTGCTGGTGACCGGCGGGCTGCCTGGGGCTGGCCGCCAGCGGCGGGGATCAAAGCCCATCCAGTCCACCCAGGCGGCGGACGCTGCGCCGCAGCACCTCGGCGCAGTCCGCCCGCATCAACAGGCCCGAGCCACCCCAGAGCAAGCGGGGAGCCAGATCGGCGGGGCCCGCAGCGAGTTCCCGCAGGGGCGCAAAGCCCAGGGCGCGGAAATAGCGCACTAGGCGGCGGTGCTGGGCGTCGCTGTCGCGGATCGCCAGGATCGTGGCCTGGCTGCAGGGGGTGGCTTCCAGTGCCCAGGCAAAGGTGGCCGCCCAGATCAGCGGGCCCAAAGCTGCCGTGTCCCCAGCCTGCACCCGCATCGTGTCGAGCCGCAGGCCCCTGGCGCTCGGCAGGGCCCAGCCCTTGAGCTCGCCCAGCAGCAGCAGCCTCTCCCCATCCCGCCGCGCCACCCCCACCCGCAGCCCCCAGGCCAGCCCCGCCGGCCGGCTCACCTGCAGGCGCAGCAATAGGCCCCGCACGCGGGCCTCCTGCTCCAGCTGCTCCAGGCTGGGGTTGGGGCAGGTAGGTGCCTCGGGGGAAGAGCTGGACATCCACAACCGCCAGGGCCAGGGCCAGTCTCAACCGTTGGCGGCCGCGCGATCCATGGCCTTTAAATCTCTGCCTGCTCCCCAGGCGTGCGTAGCGGTATTAGCCGGGATGCATTGCGGGCCAGAATGGGGGAATGGTCATGGTTACCCCAGTTCCGCTCGTCACCCGTGAGGCGCTGCAAGCGTTCACGCAGCAGCTGGTGGAGAGGTTTGACCCGGAGAAAGTAATCCTGTTCGGTTCCCAGGCCCGCGGTGAGGGGCGCTGGGATTCAGATGCAGACATCCTCGTGGTAACGCCATTCCAGGGAAGGCATCTGGCTCAGATCCGCGCAATTCGAAAGTCTTGCCATGCGGGCTTCCCCCTCGACCTGCTGGTGCGGCGGCCCGATGAGATCGCCGAGCGCTACTTGGGCGGGGATCCGATCATCCGTGAAGCCCTCGATCATGGAACGGTTCTGCATGGCTGAAGCCTGGAGCGCAGTGCCTGAGTGGATCCGCAAGGCAGAAGCGGACTGGGCCGCTGCCACAACCCTCCACTAGCAGAACAATGAGGAGCTTCATGATGCGGTTGTCTTTCATGCTCAGCAATGCGTTGAAAAGCTGCTCAAAGCAAGATTGATTCAGCTCAACCAGCCGATCCAGAAGGTGCATGATCTGGTTGCTGTATCGCGACACCTCGCCAGTGTGGACTCTGATTGGCAATGGGACGAGGAGAATCTCAGCGATCTTTCAACTGGTGCG
>NZ_JAGQCR010000095.1:0-10890 GCF_024346295.1 Cyanobium sp. BA20m-14 | reverse complement strand
GCAATCCGGTGATTCACCGGCACCAGCTGGTGCCAGCTCCACCAGGCCATGGCCCAGGCGGGTTATGCGCAGCGGGCCGATTACCTGGGTTCTGACTGCCGCATCAGGGTGAGCGCAGGCGGCAAGCACTGCAGCAACCAGGCGGCCGGCCATCAGCGCCAGATCGGCTAGGCCGATGTCAGTGAGACAGCCAGCATCACCAGGGGCAATGAAGGCGAGTTTCCCCGCTTCGGCGTCGATCAGCAGGCTTGAAGCCCCGATGCCCTCAGCCAAAATCCCTTCGGGCATCGCCAGCACCGAGGGCCCATTGTTGTGGCGCGGGTGCTCCAGTTGGCACTCACGGCCAATCCAGAGTGCACCGGATGGTGTTGTGCCTGGCTGGGTGATTGCCAAGCGCAGACCCAGCGACACATTGCCGCCGCCTAGCTCCCGTAGGTGCTCGCGCAGCGAGGGGGCGATAAAGGCGCTTACCTGCGCCAACCCCTGTTGATTGCCCTTTGTGGGCGGGTTTGCCATTGCCTTAAAGGCGACTGCAAACAATCTATGGAGCGGTTTTAGATTTATTTATTGGCGCCACACCAGCACGGCGGGCCTGTGGGGATTCGGGTTCGCTCCACGGCCAAGGTGCGCCTGGGGTGTCATCGTCGCGGCGCTCGTCGATGTAGCGCAGCGGGTGCAGGGGTGTGGGGTATTTCATGCTGAGAGCTTAAGGGTGTGCTCCAGCAGGGTTAGGACTTGGGCGCTGGATGGTGTTCTTGCTGGTGCCGGTCTCGGCGGCGACTTGGTCAACAACTCGGCCCTTTGAGCTGTCCCCATTTTGGGGACGCCTGTTGTGCTGATTCGTGCCCTTCTCTCCCTTCCGTCTCTCGTACAGCTGGCCTAGGCACCAGCGGCCGGTATATCACCAGAGCGCCATAACCCCACCGCTTCGGGGTTAATCCACTGCGAGCGCCGGCCGATGCGAAACACCATCTCAGGCGGGATTTCGCCATATCTCACCAGCTCGCGGGCCTTGCTGCCGCTACAACCTGCAGCCCTGGCGAACTCATTACAGGTCATCCAACCATCAGGCCGTTGATCACCAACGCGGGCGCGGGGTGTGCGCTCGCTGCTGGCCTGTTTCTTGGCCGCCAGCTGATCCATCACCAGCTCGATCTGGTTTGGCTCGAAGGCGAAACTTCGGCCGCTTTGCAACCATGCCTGGCCTTCGGCGCCGAGTCGCCCATCTAGCCGCCACCTGCTGACGGTTACCTGCGAGATGCCAAGCAGCTCGGCTACATCGGCGGCCAGCAACCACTCGGCGGGCACTTCGGCCGCAGGGGTTGGCGGTGCGGGTGGTTCTGGTGCTGGTTCTGGAGTAGCGCAATCACGCCAGGCTGCGGGCAGCTCGTCGGGGTCTTCGCTTGGTGCTGGTGCCGGCTCCGGCTTGGTTGGGTGATCAGCCATCACCGGGTCGGGTGATTTCGCCAGCTCGATCGGGTGATCTTCAGGCTCCCATTCAGGCGGCTCCGGTAGCTCGATCGGGTGATCAGTCTCCACCGCCTGGGTGATCGGCTCCGGCTCAGCCTGGTGATCAGTTTTCACCCGCTTGGGCCGGCCGACTGGCTTGCGCTCTGCGACTACCCGCTGCAGCAGTGGCGCCGGCAGCTCCACCAGGGCGGCGGCAGGGTCGGCCTGGGCCTGCGCGTAGATCGAGTCCAGGCGCTCGGCAATCTCGGCGCATTGATCGCCCGGTGCCGTGGACATCAGCACCGGCACTCCCAGCAGCGCCGACGCCCTGCAGGATGCGGCGATTGTTTCCGGTGACAGCGCCGGCCAGATCAACCCCACCATCGCCAGCCCCAGCTCGGCGGTCTGCTGCAGGGTTACCGGCTTGCCCACCAGCTGCTCAGCTTCGGTGGCTAGGTCATCCAGGCGCTGGCGCCAGCCCTGCTCATTCAGCGCCAGCGGTGGCCATGGCACCTCGATCACCTTGGGCTCGGGCACAGCGCGCTCATCACTGCTCGCAACCTATTGATCGGCCGCAATCGCATCGGCGTGAAGATCGCGAATCGCGGCCAGCTCGGCCTTGCTCAGCCTGGGAATCTGCATGGCGATCTGCTGCACCAGGCCATCAGCGAATCGCGCTCTCAGCCGGCGCTCGATCTCAGCCTTAGCGGATTCGACATCCTGGGCCAGACAGAACTCCACGCCAGACGTTACGTCGTAACCTCTGGATGTCACGCCTTCGGGATTCAGGCCGGCGATGGTGGCGGCCCACATCGCATCCAGCAGCTCCGCAGCGCCCATTAGGCGGCCGCAATTCTTGGTGCTGTCAGCTGTTTTCATCAACTTCTAACGCGGTGGCCAGTGCTGTTAGAGAGTATCGAATCTCTCGATCTAACAACTGAAACGCGGTTTGGGTGTCAGCAACTCCCACGAGCTGCGGCGCCACGCGGCTGGGGATACCTAACAGCATGTCGCGGGTTTGCCTGACGGCGGTAAATGCTGCGGCCATTACTTCAGCTTTTGCCACCAGTTCGCCACGCTGCTGTAGTGCCTCCAGCCGGGCCAGTTCGGCCTGATAGTGCGCTCTCCTTTCTCGGCTGGTTGCAAGATTCGGGATCGAATCTTCAGGCAGTCCAGCCACCAAGGCAGCCAGACCCTGGGCGACGTTGGCAGGGTCAGCAGGTGCCGGAGCTGGAGCGGGCGCTGGGGGCTTGCAGCTTCTGCCGTCTTTTCCCTTGCGAGCTGCAACTTCAATGCGCTCATCCCCAACTGTACCAATTGGTACAGTTGGGGTCTTGCTCTGCTGCTGCAAAACGCTGTCCAGCCACGCCTTCAAGGTCGGCAATCCATCTGGCGCCAGCTCCAGCCGCGCAGCGCCACCAGGGTGGGCCGGCGGCCTGACGTAGCGGGCCAACTCAGAATCCTTCAGCCGGTACAACGTGCTCCGGGACTTCATGCCCAGCACCTTGGCCGCTTCGCTGAAACTGACAATCACGGCATCGGATCAACTGTCCTAAGACTGGGGACAGCAGGACACCAGCACCGGCCAGGGACGCGGGTAAGGGCTTCGTATTGACTGAAACAGGGAAGTGTCCTAGGTTTTTTAACTTAAGTGGAGCAATTCTGTGAGGCATCGTGGACCCTTACTAGATAAGTAGGGCGGAGAACCTAACGCCCACCCCCCCCCAGCCCTTTAGGCCAGCTATACATAGCAGCGGCGCGGTTGTTGACATTTAGTGTCATGGCTCAGTCTGCGCAGGGGTGCTGGGTCAGCTGCAGAGCTTCTTCAGCCAGACATAGGCGATCTGAACCATCTTGAAAGCCTCAGTCGAACCACCTGCATCAGGGTGCGTCTGTCGTGCTCGGATGCGATAGATCGACTTCAGCAGCTCCAGGTCGGGCGCGCCTTGCCATTGCTGCCAGAGACCGGCGTGGCCATTGGCGGCCAGGCCGTGGCTCATCACTGCGGTGGCTTCTGCGGCGGTTGCTGGTGGGTGATCTATGCCTGTGTGAACTCGTACTTCACGGCCGAGCTCATCAGTCCAAACAGGAAGACCGGGCGAGTTAGTTGGCTCAGGCTCATTGCCACCTGCACCAGGACCGCCAGAGCGTGGGCCGTGGTCATTGGTGCCGATCATGCGCACCATGGCGCCGGGGCTGCTGCAGCTGCCACACAGGAGCTCAGCCGCTGGCCTTCCCCATGCGTTCTGCTGACAGCTGGGGCAGGTGAACTTGACGCGATCCGTGCCACGGCTGCGAGCAGTTGTCCCATGGCGCTCCTGCCACGGAAGCGCCTGAAGTTGCTCACGTTCGGCGCTGAAGACTTGAGCAAACAGGCCAGCTGGATCAATGCGGTGTGTGGCCTTCTTCCAGGTTGCTCCCACCTGCAGGGGTGGCAGACCGCAACGCTGCATTGCCTGGCGCCAGGCTGGGCCGTGAGCGCCGGTTGATTTGCAGCCAGACCGCTCGTAGATCAGCTGATGGCATTGCTCATGCACCAGCGTGGACAGGAGCTCGATCAACGGCCGATCAACGGCGGTAACTGAATCAAGAGCAATGGAGCTGATCAAGGCGCCATCAGCAGCTCTGAAGCGATCAGGGCTGAAGTATCCGTAGCAGCCTGGCTTGTGCTGCAGCGTCAGATAGACGGGGCTGAGCTCGCCGCCAAACAGGTGAGCATTAAACAGATCGGCAGCTTCCTGCAGGCGGGAGTGCTGATCGGGCGCGGGCGCGGGTGCGGCCATAGCTGAGTCCATCGTACGACTGACACCAGTCTATGGGGCGCTGTCAGCCGTACGACAGACAGTCACGCTGCCTTCTGCTCCAGCACCTGCCGCACCTGCTTGCCGGTGACGACCACGCCTAGGTCAGTTTGCAGATTCAGAGCCAGGGTGCTGTAGGCCATCTCCGGGTCTGCATCGCGCAAAATCCGCGCTTTTTGGTGCCATTCGGGCTCTGTGCACCCCGCTGTGCACACCGCTGTGCACACCGGCGATTCGCTGAGATCCGCACCAGCACTGGGGTTTGGGGGTCTGTGCACACCGTGCACCCCAAAAACGCCAAAAGTGTCTGGAGTTGGCGCTGGCGCTGCTGCTGCTGCTGCTGCTGGCTCCTGTTCCCCTTCTTTTTTTGAAAGTGTTTGTGAGTTGGTATGCACGGTGTGCACAGGGTCGGCAGAACCGTTGCTGTCACTGGAGTTTCCCCGTGCACCCCGGGGTGTGCACACGGGGTGCACGGTGTGCACAGGCTCAGCAGGCCATAAGCCAGCGGAAGGGTTGGTCCGATTCGGCAGGCGGCGCCGGCCGTAGGTCCAGCCGAGCTGCTCAGCAATGGCCGTAACGCGTTTGGCTGCGGCGTTGCTGTGCCGTTCCTGGGGCACTGCCAAATGATTGAGCACCGTTGGCACCTTTACCGGCAGTTCGTCCAGCGCCTGCTGCTGCTCCAGGTAGGCGCCGACTTCATCGGCCCATGGGTCGATCTCTTGGAAGTTGGTGTTTCGCTTGGCGATGTTCGCTCGCATCCGCTCGGAGATAGCGATCCAGTCGGCGCCGGCCTTGTACTGCTCCACCGCCCGGCTCCACAATGCCGAGCGGTTTTTCCGTACCCAATCGAGCGGTAGTTGCTTATCCGGGATCGGGATGCAGACATAACGCGTAGAGCCGGTGTGATCACGGAGCGGTGCACCGTTGCTGGTTCCCCAGAAAACGAACCGCCTGTGATGCTTCTCTGGTGCTTTGTCGTATGGCTTGCGATAGGTGTCTGTCTTCTCTGTCAGGAACGCCTTGAGTGACTCCTGGTCGTTCTTGCGGGTGACACCATCCAGCTCTGCTAACTCAACGCCCCAGGCGGTGTGCGCCTTCATCGTGTCGTCTTTGTTCAGAACGCCGATACCTTCAACCCAGTGCTCAGAGCCGAACAGGATGCGCCCCATCTCTGACTTGCCGCGTTCCTGCTTGCCGATCAGCACGGGTGATTGCCTGACGTAGCAGCCGGGTTTAAATACCCGCGCTACAGCTGAGATCAGGTAACGGGGCAGGAACCAGGCTGCTATCGGGTCGTCGATGCCAAGCAGGTGCTTGTCCAGGCGCCGCCACTGCTCCAGCGGCAAGGGTGCTGTGATGTTGCTGTTCAGGTAGTCGGCAACCGGATCAAAAGGCGCCTGGTTGGCCAGCAGGGCCACGGCGTCGGCGGTGGTGTCCTTGGGCCACTTCTCAGCAGGGCTGCTGAGCTGCAGGTACAGGCGGCCGATGTCATTGCCGCTAAGGGTCATGGGCCCATCGCGGTGTTGTGCGACGACATCACCGGATCGAACATTCAGCCGCAACTTGCCAACCCGCTTGGGTAGCAGCTCCACAACCTGATGGGTTTCGAGCTTCCTGGGCCTGCTGTAGTCGCCGCCAGTGAACGGTGGCTCGATCTCCGGCTGATCCTGCCTGGGCTGCTCCTGGTGCTGTTGTGCCTGCTGCTGCTTGGCCTGCTGCCGTGGCTTGTCCAGCACGAAGAGAGATCGCTCGCCAAAACTGTCGTGCTCTTCGCTGCGGACGTATCCCCAGGTCCGGCCATCGTTTCCGGTGATCTTTTCGCCAGCCTTGCTGCAGTCGGGTGCTGTTTTGGTTTGGCCGTGGCAGCACCAGACCGAGTTGCCATCGGCGTGAGTCGAGCAGGCGCCGGAGTGATCGCGGCCGCAGATCGGGCAGGGATGGGCGGTGCTGCTGTTGCTCCACTGTCCAGAACTGCTGCTGTAGGCGTTGGCCTTGCGTGAGCTGGTGGCGGTAACTGCGCGGCGCGTTGGTGGCTTTAGTGGGCGCTCGCCGCAGAAGACCCCAGTCAGCAGGGCGAACCACTCAGGCGGCATCGGCTGAGCATCAGCAGGCGCTCGGCCTGCCCAGGCGTATTGATCATCGTTTTCCGTGTAGCCCGACTCCTTGGTGTAGTGGTTGCCCAGCACCACGATCTGGTGGCCAGGCGCGGAGAACACCGCCAGTTCTTGGCCGCCTGGCTTGACGGTCTTGGCGCCGGCCACCAGTGCGGCCTTCTGCTCCGGCGTGACGGTGAAGACCAACTTCAGGCGCTCGCTATTGCCGGTGCGGATGATGCGCCAGGTGTCGGCGGTGTATGGGTCGCAGCCGTGGTTCTGGCAGAACGCGGCCGCCTTGGCTCCGTCGATGTCTATGCCGACGTGACCGGGCGCAGCGCCGACGTGCCAGCAGATTGTCTCTGGCTCCTGCTGGTGCAGTCGGCCAAGGCTCCAGCCGGCCTGCTGCTCCCATTCATTGCCCACGGTTGGCCGCTTGTCAGCTGCGCCTGGCAGCAGTGGGCCGATGCCATCTAGCAGCGGCAGGGAGTCATTCAGCCAGCGGTCGCGGTCGAATGGCGCCAGCTCTGGCGCAACCGGCGGGGATTTCTTAGACTGATGCTGAGCTGCAGAAAAACTGGCGGAAGGGTTCCGCTTTGCTATCGTCATGGTGATGGTTCCGGTAGAACCGCCACGTTCAAAAGGCCCTTGCTCTTTCCAGGAGTGAGGGCCTTTGTGGTGCATGGGCACCACGCCGACTCTCAGGGGGCCATCTGTTCGTGACGGCTGGGTTAAGGGTGCCGCAACTGGAGCGGCAGGTCCAGCTCAGGCGGTGGTCTGGAGCTGCGTAAGGCCGATGTTGAGTAGGTGCCGCGCCGCGTCGCTGATGGTCAGCTCACGGGCTTCTGCCAGCTGATGCACTTGCCGCAGTACGGCAGGCTCCAGGCGAACGCCCAGCACGGTGGTTGGTGGTTGGTGGGGCATTGATTAGGTGCGGCCGTTAACAATGTATGGGGGGCTTTTCAAATCAAAAGGTATGGGTGCTAGTGCTGCGACCGAAAATCAAAGCCCCAAAATGGGGCATTGATCACGGCTGGTGGCGCTAGCCAAAACGCCTTTTCTGGCTAGCGCCGGCTTCCCGCTCAGGTTTCCACCGCCAGCGCCACCGCCAGCGCCACCGCTTCGGCTAGCAGCTGCTGCAGCTGGAGCGCCAGCTCGATTGCCGCGGGTGTTGCGTCAGGTGCGGCGCCGATCTGGGCCAGCATCACCTGGGCATCGTCGCGGGCATCGCGGGTCAACTCCACTAAGGCCAGAGCTGGTTCAGATGCGGGTGTGGGCGGTTCCCCTACCTGCAGGGGCCAGATGGTGGGCAGTTTTTTATGCAGAATCTGCATGGGTTCCGGTACGTCGGGATTCAGAACCGGTTAGGGGGTGCAACCCCTGCCGGTCCACCATTGGAGCGTAACCGTCTGAGACCGTCTAGGACAGTCCCAGATGGTTATCTCGGATCGTCTGAGACCGTCTGGGGGCAAGCTCAGACTGGTTCAGACCGTCTGAGCTGCCAGCAGTTGCGGCCGTGTTTGATCGCCACAACGCCAGCACGGTGAACTCGTTCACCACCAGGGCGCGCCTGGATCAGCCAGGCGATTTCGGCAGTGCTCAGCGGTAGCCCCGTATTTAGTGCGCGCTCTCCGGCTTCCAGGCGGGCCAGCAGGGTGCCATGGTCCTGCAGTTGTGGCTCTGGGGCTGGACTGTCTGAGACCGTCTCAGCCGGGCTGCTGGTGGCCACCAGGGCGCCGGCCAGTTGTCTCTCCAGCTCCGCCATGGTCACGCCGTTCTGCAGCATCTGCGCCAGGGCATCGAGCTTTGATCTCTGCTCTGCGTTGATGGCCGCCACGGGTGCCCGGCTGCTTGGCACCTTCATGGTTTCGGTCTTGATGCCTGCCAGCTTCACCAGCTTGAAGGCGGTGGATCGGGGCACGGATTGGCCTTCGTACCAGCTGGAGAGCGCCATGCGGTCGATCTCCGTAATGGTTCCCTGCGTTTTGTATGAGCCCATCTGAGACCGTCTGAGCCAGTCCTGAAATAATGCCGGCCCCCTACTGGATCGCAACCGCAGCGGCATCGGGGTGGGTGTCGAGCTGATCCAGCTAGGGGGCGTTCCCGCGAAAAAGCCCTTTCTCGCGGGAGCGCCCGCTCCAGGGCTGTAACACTTCGCAGCGGTGGGCCCGCGTACCTGTGGCCATAGCAGTGGCTCTGGACTGGGGCGTGGGGTTACTCCGTGTCGCTGGCTTCGTCGTCTTCGTCGATGTAATCGGCTATCAAATCGGCTAGGTGTTCGCCCATATCCCCGTAAATCTGCAGGATCGCGAGATCTTCGGGGTGTGTCTCCAGGGCAAGCACCAGCAGCCGCAGGGCGGCGCAAGTGTCGGGGTGCATGGCTTTGGCCTAGGGCGCGTTCTGCTGCGCTCGCCTGGGCCTGCTGTGATCATATCGCGGCTGGGCCCATATCGCCACCCACCCACAAGGAAGCCGGCTATTTCTAGCCGGCAACCCTGGAAGACCCGATCCGATCTCAGCCTATGGAAGACCTATCAGGCGGCGGTGGGGATCCTGATAATCGACCTGTGCTCCTGCACGATGGCGCCGAAAGCATGTTCAGACTTCGCCCTGTACGCGGAAGTTTCAAACTGGATTTCGGTAGTTAGCACCGGGCCATCAGTTAGGCGGCCAAGCTCCAGCGGTTTGCGGGAATTACCAATGATGTAGGCATAGGTTCCGCTCAATCGGGGCTCCACTGCGATCTCAAGTGACTGCCAAGGATTCACATTGGAAGCCTGGGCAGCGTTGATCGCGGTGGACAGCAGCTGCCGGGCGGTGGTTTCCATCGCAGAGCCCACAAGCAGAGCTGCAGGTTCTTGTGCGACGTACCGGCCGCCGATGGCTTTCATTTCCCTCAATTTCTGAACGGCGGTCCCGATGGATTGGATCGCCAGCGGGCCGGCGCTGACTGCGTTGGCGTGGTTGGCATGGAACAGGGCCAGGCCATCAGGTGCGTTGCGGCCGTTGGCGGCGCCTTCCAGCAGATCCACCAGGGCGACAGATTCAGCGTCAAGCATCGCGGCGGCCAGCTCGGACAGGGCAGCATCCAGGCCGGCCAGATCGTCATTCGCCATGGCTTCCGGTGTGAAGCTCAGGCCGATTCCGAACCGCTTGGGCTGGTACTTAGCGCCTGATTCATTCACGGAGCCAAACGTAATCTCGCCGCCTTCATTTATGACCTTGGCGGAACCTACGGCGCCGACGTCAATCACTCCAGCTTCCCGGTAATCCACCAGCCGGCGCACACTGGCAGCCACCCGCACACCAGATTCTGCAACCTGGAACCGCTCCATCAGCCTGCGATTCCCGGATTCGGTTAGCAGGGCTGGCAGGTCGCTTGTACTAAGGCTCCGGGCCAACCAGCGGCCTTCGCCAGTCAGTGCAGACCGCCAGACTTCGGTGGCGCTGTTGCCATGGCCGACACCAGCAGAGCGCAGGGTGAGCCATAGCGGCTGCTCCAGGCGCTCGCCGCGGATGGCGCGGGTCAGTGTGGCTTCAATTCCTTGGGGCTCGCCGTTGCCGGTGAAGACCCGCGCAGGATGGCCAGCAGCGCCGGCACGGCCTTCGATTACTTCGGCGTGGCGCTGGATTACCTGCATCAGGCCAGCGGCTACAGGTTGGCCGGCGGTTTCGCGGATGATCCGATCGGTTTCATCGGCGCTGAGCTTGGCCAGGCCAGCAGAGCGGATGATCTGCAGCTGACGGTTGGCTTCGGAGCGGGTCAGCTCCTGGTCATCGGCGGATTCGGTGATGGGCTCGGTGGCCTGAATGATGTTGTCCATGGGGGAGATAGAAGAAAGTGAACGGGTAAGGGTGGCGGGATCTTTGCCGGCGGGCACCAGGCTCACTTCGACCAGTCGCCATCGGCGAACTATTTCGAGTGAGCCTTTCATCTCGGAGTCATCGTTTACGAAACTCGCTCCGACGCTCACGGCGCAACCTGCTTTGGCCAGCTGCCAACCGGCATCGGCGGCCGGCGCGTCGCTGAAAAACGCTCTTGCGAGAATCTTTCCAGACTCGAAGCGCAGCGGGCCTAAGCGGCCAGCCATCGCGTCAACGTGGTTTTCATGGCTCATCAACACCGGCACGGCCGCATCTGATGTAGTCACTGCTGCACGAGTGCAGGTGAGCTGAATCCCATTCAGCGGGGATTCGGTGGCGATCAGCAGTTCAACCGATCTGGTGGCTTCATCAACAGTTGCCGGGGTTGCTGTTGCCGCGCGGGTGATCGTTGCGGTCATGGCTGCACCTCCATCGGCTCGGCCAAGGTGGCGTTTAGATCGGCCACCGCTGCCTGGTGGGCTTCCACCCGGCGGGCCAGCAGTCCAGCCAGCTCGGCGGCCAACTGGAGCGCCTGACGGATCGGCAGACAAACAGCGCAATCCGGTGATTCACCGGCACCAGCTGGTGCCAGCTCCACCAGGCCATGGCCCAGGCGGGTTATGCGCAGCGGGCCGATTACCTGGGTTCTGACTGCCGCATCAGGGTGAGCGCAGGCGGCAAGC
>NZ_JAGQCR010000094.1:0-11116 GCF_024346295.1 Cyanobium sp. BA20m-14 | reverse complement strand
ATTTGAACCTGCGACCCCCACTACCCCAAAGTGGTGCGCTACCAAGCTGCGCTACGCCCCGGCAGATCGAAGTTACCACAGCGCTTTGCGCTGTTTCAGCCGGCGTATCAGCCGTTCTGTGAGTCGCTCCCGTCCCAAAACTGCATACCCAGGAACCCGCAGGCGACGGGCTAGTTGCCGCAGTTCACCGACCCCCAGGCCTGCCAGCCGCAATTCGGGCAAGCGGCTCCATACGGCTGAGGCCGCAGGCAGGTCCGAACCTTTGCGATTGGCTGAGAAGCTCAGAAGGGCGCCGCCAGCCATCCACTCAGGCACCAGCACAAACAACACGGCCAGCAACCCATAGAGCTCCACAAGCCCCTTAGGCAGAGGATGCAGGGGGCGGTTGCGTGGCCTGGGCTCGAGCTTGCTCACAGCAGGGGGGCCTTGGGGTCGTTCAACCTGCCGGACGGCTGACCGGAGGGCCTATCGCGCCATTGCAGCTGGGGTTCGGACTTCGGGTTCAGTTTGACGCTCCAGAAGATCAGGGCAAAGCAGAGCCCCAGGGTGATAAACAACCCAAGAATCACCAGGCGATCCGGTAAGGGGTTCACAGCGCTGTCCTGCTCATACCTGGTCCGTGCGCAGGCACTCCAACCTTCTGAATTGCTGCTCCATAGTCAGCACATCGCCCCTGAGCACCAAGGTCAGTTGCTCGTTGCGATAACGGATGCCTGGTAGGTCTGAGGCCTCGCGAAACACGGTGGAGCGGAAGCGTCCGGTGAGCAGGGAGGCTTGGGCGTCATTGCGCTCCAGGGTGACCCGGCTCTGATCGGGGCAGATGAATTGTTCGGTGATGCCGTAGTCCTCCCACCAGGGCGACCCCATTGAGAGCAAGGCGAGGGCAAGCAGCGGCATGGACATGCTCAGGCCAGCTGAATTGGGGCATTCTCCCCCCGCAACACGCAGTGGGCCACCGTCCAGTCATAGGAAGACCACACCCGTGGATCGAGCTTGTAGGCCGAGCCCGCAAATTCCCCGAGCCTTTGGCCGCTTGGCTGGGCCGAGCAGTAAGGACGGCTGCCGGGTTTGGCTAAATATTGCTGGTGATATGGCTCCGCGTACCAAAGGGTTTGGTTGCTGCGCAGCTCAGTGGTGATCTCCCCAAAGCTAGCGCTGCTCAACAGGGCCTGGTAGGCGTCGCGGCTGGCCTCTGCTAGGGCCACCAGACCAGGATCATCCGCATAAATCACCGAGCGGTACTGGCTGCCCCGATCATTGCCCTGGCGATTCCCCTGGGTGGGGTCGTGGCATTCCCAGAACAGCTTCAGCAA
The DNA here is from genome assembly GCF_024346295.1 of Cyanobium sp. BA20m-14. Lineage (NCBI taxonomy): Bacteria > Bacillati > Cyanobacteriota > Cyanophyceae > Synechococcales > Prochlorococcaceae > Cyanobium > Cyanobium sp. BA20m-14. Next base: position 9,803 of record NZ_JAGQCR010000094.1, on the reverse strand, counting down.
ATCGCTGAAATCGATTAGGGCCGTATCCCAGACCACCCGCACAACCTCGCTGTGGCCCGTGCGTCCAGAGCAGACTTGGTCGTAGCTGGGTTGCTGGATTGAGCCACCGGCGTAGCCCACGGCTGTTGTAACCACGCCAGGCAGGCGCCAAAAGCCCTTTTCGGCTCCCCAAAAGCAGCCGCAACCGAAAACCACCTCTGACTGGCCGCCCTTTATGGCTGCATCAATTGGGGTGCCCAGTACAACGTGGGGAGCTTGGGCCTGAGGGGTGCCCTGAAACAGGCCGAACACGCTGCGAATTGCAATGAAATCGGAGCCTAGAGAGTCCCTTTAGTTGTCGCGTCGGGCTCAAAGGCACTGTGATTAAGGAGAGTGGTGGTGAAGGCGAACAGCAGGAACGGCAGGGAAAGCACCAGGATCAGGCCCACACCCACAAGGGCAAAGATCGGCTTGCTGGCCCCCATCAAGGCCAAGCCAGCCGCCAGGCTGGCGAAGATCACCAGCATCCAGATCAAAATCTGCCCGTAGATATCGCCAAAGGTCAGGGTGCAGCGCAGCCGGTAGGGCAAGCCGGTAATCGGGGCAACTGGCTCCATGGATCCTCCTAGGCGTGGAACGCAAATGGCGACACCATCCACCTAAGCCCCATCTAGGTCACTTGGCTGAACAGCTCAACAAGTATTGAGATCAGCCGGCCGACCTCAGCTGTTCCTTTGCCTGCTCCCTATCCCAAAGGCGACGGTAGGTGCCGCGCTCAGCCACGAGCTTGCTGTGGTGGCCCTGCTGCACTAGCCGGCCCTCTTCGAGCACCAGCACTCGATCACAGGCGGCCGCCGCCGACAACTGATGGCTGATCATCAATACGGTGCGACCCAGACCTTGGTCATTTGACTGGGCATTGGCCTGCTCACTGCGAATCGTGCGAAGGATCTCGGCAGCGGTGGTGTTATCGACGCTGGCTAGGGCGTCATCAAGCACCAATAGCGGAGTGCGAACCAGTAGGGCCCGCCCCAGGGCTGTGCGTTGTCGCTGGCCGCCGCTAAGGGTGATGCCTCTCTCCCCCACCAGGGTCTGGTAGCCGTCGGGAAATCCCTTGATGTCGCCCTCAAGCCTGGCCTGGCGAGCTGCTGCCTCGACCCGCTCAAACGGCGCATCCGGCTCGCCATAACGCAGGTTGTCGGCCAGGCTCGCTGTAAACAGATAGCCCTCTTGGGGTACTAAGCCCACCTGGCCACGCAGTTCAGCCAAATCCAGAGCGGTGATGTCGACCCCATCGAGCCAAAGTTGGCCGGGATCTACCTCGACCATGCGCCCCAGGGCACGGGCCAGGGTGGTTTTGCCGCAGCCCACGGGCCCCACCACTGCCACAAGTTCGCCGGGATGAAGCTCAAAACTGACGTCCACCAGGGCTGGTCGAGGCGCGTTGGGATACCGCACGGTGAGGCCGCGGGCCTCCACAGCCCCCCGACCGGGCTTGGCTGGGGGAGTTGGTGAAGCTGAAGAAACGATCAAGGGCCGCCGTCGCAGCAGCTCCTCTACCCGCTCCAGGCTCACCTGGCCGGTTTGGAAGGTGTTGAGGGTGAACCCCAACAGGGCAGTGGGGAACACCAGCCGCTCCACAAACAGAATCAGGGCGACCAGGTCGCCGATGCTGAGGCGGCCACTTTCAAGCTGGCCACTGCCCAAGGCGAGTAGCAGGAGCAGGCTGATGGACGAGATGCCTTCCAGCAGCGGGAACAGGGTGCTGCGGGTGCGGGCCAGATTCAGGGCAGCATCCCGGTAGATGCGGTTGCGACCGGCGAAGGCGGTCTGCTCGGTGCTCTCCTGGCCGTAGATCTTGATGGCGCTGATGCCGGAGAGGTCCTCCTGGATCAGGTCGCTTAAGGAGGCCAAGGCCTCCTGCTGGCGGCGTTGCTGGCGCATCATGCGACCGCCAAACAGGCGCACCACCATCAACATCAGGGGGTAGAGCCCCACCGCCGCCACGGTCAACCAGCCGTCGATGGAGAGCATCGCTGGCAAGGTGAGCGCGTAGGCCAGCACCGTGTTGGTGAGGCTCAGCACGGCGAAGCCCAGGAGCCTGCGCACGTTTTCGACGTCGGAGGTGGCTCGGCTGATCACCTCGCCGCTGCCTGTGGTCTGAACCCAGCCGGGTTCCTGCTTGAGCAGGTGATCAAAAATCTGTTGTTTGAGCTCGGCCTCCACCTGCCGGCCTACCCCGAACACCAGCATGCGTGAGTAGAGCCGCACCGCCCCCATCACCGTTGCCAGGGCGACGATCAGCGCCGCCTGAGCCAGCACGTCTTGAAGAGCGAAACCATCCTGCAGGTCGTCGATTACCCGCCGCACCAAAAGGGGAATGGAGACGCTCAGCAGGTTCACCACCACAAGGGCGGCGACGCCGATTAACACCACCTTGCGATGGGGCCGCAGGTAGCGACGGATCAGATCCAGCCGTATGGCTCCCATCAGGGGCCGTTTTCACAGGTCCACCAACCTAGGCAGCTGCTTTTCCGGCAGGCTGGCCTCAGCAACAGCTGCGCCATGGCTTCCGCTCCTTCCCAATCCGGCAGCAATGATCAAAGCCATCCGCTTTACGCCACGGATCGCGAGGTGGTGGATCGGCTGCTTGCCGCTGAGGTGCCAGCCGACCACCACCTGGTTGATGCTGCCCGTTTGTTGATGCGCTACGAGGACTTTCCCGGTGCCCGTGATCTCAGCTCAGATTTGACCAAGACCCTGCGCTTGTGGGGAATTAGCCGTGAAGATCTGCACAGCCGCACCCAGGCAATCTGGGCAAAAGGTTTTCGGCCCGCACCAGCGGCGAGTGAGGCGGTGGGCTCCAGCTTTGACACCGCTGACCAGGAACAGACCTGACATTTTGCCAAGGCAGTCATCGCCATTTACCCCTTCTTCGGGTGATAGTGGATAGGTCCCCATCACCCGGCCCGGAGTGCTTTGCACCCGGGCTTTTTACTAGCTATGCCCACTGTTCAGTCCTGGCCTGCCCTGTTGGACCAGCTGCTCAATGGCGAGTCGCTGTCGGCCCAACAGGCGACCGCGCTGATGCAGGGCTGGCTGAGCGAACAGATCGATCCAGTGCTTACCGGAGGGTTGCTGGCCGCCTTGCGAGCCAAGGGAGTTAATGGCGAGGAGCTGGCGGCCATGGCTGAGGTCTTGCGAGAAGCTTGTCCGCTGCCGGCTTCCCGCCCTTCTATCGCGCTTGTAGATACCTGTGGCACCGGTGGCGATGGGGCCGACAGCTTCAATATTTCAACGGCTGTGGCGTTTGTGGCTGCCGCCTGTGGCGCCCACGTGGCCAAGCACGGCAACCGCAGTGCCAGTGGTCGGGTGGGATCAGCCGATGTGCTGGAGGCACTGGGCATTCATTTGCAGGCCCCCCAGGAGCAGGTGATTGGTGCCTTACCAAGTGCGGGGGTGACTTTTTTGTTCGCCCCTGGTTGGCATCCGGCGCTGGTGGGGCTGGCCCCCCTGCGCCGCAGCCTGGGGGTGCGGACTGTTTTCAATCTGCTGGGCCCATTGGTAAATCCCCTGCGGCCTGAGGCCCAGGTGCTCGGGGTGGCCCGGCCTGATCTGCTCGATCCGATGGCTGAGGCTCTGGCCCGGCTAGGGCTGCGCAGGGCTGTGGTTGTGCATGGTCAGGGCGGCCTTGATGAGGCCTCCCTTGCTGGAGTTAATTCGCTGCGACTGGTGAAATCTGGTGTTGTGAGCAGCGACCAGCTCGACCCTGAGGCATTGGGCTTGCAGCTTGCCCCGATCGCCGATCTGGCAGGTGGAGATCTCGCCACCAACCAAGCCATCCTCGAAGCCGTGCTCCAGGGCCGAGCTAGCCGCGCCCAGGCTGATGTGGTGGCCCTCAACGCAGCGCTGGTGCTGTGGGCCGCTGGTTTGACCGACTCAGTCGCCGCTGGTCTGAGCTTGGCCCAGCAGGCCATTGCCAATGGAGCTGGCTGGCAAGTTCTAGAGCGGCTGCGCGCCGCCCTGCCAGCCCCCGTTGCGGGATGATCAAAGCAACTGCCCTGAACCCGTGAGCGAGTCCGCTGCCACTGCCTTGCTGGTGTTGGCCGACGGCACCGTGCTGAGGGGTGAGTCCTTCGGGGCCCGGGGCACAGCCATCGGAGAAGTGGTGTTCAACACCGGCATGACCGGCTATCAGGAGGTCATGACCGACCCGAGTTACTCCGGGCAGTTGGTCACCTTTACCTACCCCGAACTGGGCAATACCGGGATCAACGCCGCCGATCAGGAGGCGGATCGCCCCCACGTGCGTGGGGTGATTGCCCGCCAGCTTTCACCTTGTACCAGTAGCTGGCGCTCAGAGGGTGATCTAGATGGCTGGCTTCTACGCCATGGAGTAGTTGGAATTCGAGCAATTGATACGCGAGCTCTGGTGCGTCATTTACGTGATGGCGGCGCGATCAACGGCGCAATTTGCAGTGATGGCACCTCGGCTTCGGCCCTGCTTGATCAAGTCCGCTCGGCCCCTTCGATGCAGGGCCTAAACCTGGCGGCATCAGTTACTACCCCTAATCCTTATCACTGGGATCAAACCTGTGGGGTCGCTTTTGATGCCCGTATGCAATCCCAGCCAGATTGCCCCTACCGGGTGGTGGCCATTGATTTCGGCATCAAGCGGGCGATCCTCGAGCGTCTTGCGGCCCACGGCTGCGAGGTGACCGTGCTTCCAGCCGATGCCAGCTTGGAGCAGGTTCTCAGTTACAAGCCCGAGGGAGTGTTCCTGTCCAATGGGCCCGGCGATCCGGCCGCCGTTAGCTCCGCTATTGAGCTCGCCAAAAGTCTTATCGCCCTGCCCAATCTCCCCCTGTTTGGCATCTGCCTTGGCCACCAGATCCTGGGGCTGGCCCTTGGAGGCACCACTTTTAAACTGGGCTACGGCCATCGCGGTTTAAATCACCCTTGCGGCAGCCCAGGGCAGGTGGAGATCACCAGCCAAAACCATGGTTTTGCCCTCGTGCCCGAATCCCTGCCCGCCGATCGAGTGCGGGTAACCCACCACAACCTCAACGACCAAACCGTGGCTGCACTGGAGCTGCTTGAGGCACCGGTGTTTGGTGTTCAGTACCACCCGGAGGCCAGTCCCGGTCCCCACGACGCCGACCATCACTTCGCGCGCTTCGCCGCCCTGATGGCCAGCCGCCGCTGAGGCATTTTTGTTGCGTCTTCTGCAGCGGCAAAATTGCTCCCTACACTTCGCCCCAGAACGGATCGAGGACTGGAGCCATCAACGACCTGCAGCGATTGACTGTCTCCCTGCGAGGAGGCTTCGAGCAGCAGGCCCACTGCCAGCTGTTCAGCTTCACTGGCCAGCTGGATGCCTACTCCGACAAACAGTTCGGCGAATTTGTGGCCTCTCACCGCGGCAATGGTCAGCCTTTGGTGATCGACCTCAGCCACATCGACTTCCTCGACTCGTCCGGTCTTGGCGCCTTGGTCCAGCTTGCTAAGCAGTGCAACAGCGATAAGCAGAAATTTTTGGTGGTGGGTAATGCCCGGGTTGTTCAAACCGTGAAGCTGGTGCGCCTAGAAGAATTTCTGCACCTTCAGCCCGACCTCGAAACAGCCCTTGGCAACCTCGCCGCTTGAGCAGGGAAAGGCTGAGCTGCGGCCCGCTTCGAGCTGGCTAGCTGGCCTTGCCCCCCATCCTCCCCAAGCCGAATTAGGCCCGCTACAGCTGGCCTGGCTGGGTGATGCGGTCTGGGAGCTTCATCACCGCCTGCAGCGCTGTCAGCGTCCAGGCCGCTCCCATACCCTGCACCAGGAGGTTGTGCAGGTAGTGCGTGCCGACGCCCAGGCTCTGGCACTGGAGAAGCTTGATCAGCAGCTCACTGATGCGGAGCGAGACCTTGTGCGCCGGGGCCGCAATCGGGCTGGCAGGGGCCCCCGGCGGGGGGATGCGGCGGCCTATGGCCAGGCAACTGGCCTTGAGGCCCTGCTTGGTTGGTTGTTTCTCCACGAGCCTGCCCGGTTAGCCGAGCTGCTAGATCACTTGCAGGAGATCGATCCATAACCTGCAGACAACGCCATGAGCCCACGATTTGAACGCCGTCCCGAGAAGCGGACGGGGGGCGGCGCCCGTGGGGCTGGCCGTCCTCCCCGCTTCAGCGGTCCCAAGCCTGAATGGCGCCGCGATGGAGCTGGTGAAGGCCGTGAGGTCCGTGAGGGAAGAGAAGGCCGTGAGGGCCGTGAAGGCCGTGAAGGGCCAAGAGATCGGGAGCCCCGGCGAGAGACCGGTGCACGACCCGCCCCCCGGGGTGTGTCCCGCTTCCAGCCCCGCCGCGATGGGCCAGCCGACCGCCCCAGTAGTCGCGGCGAGCGCCGCCCATTTGAACGGCGTGGTGACAGCGAGCGACCTTCGTTCGACCGTCCGCCTGCTCCCCGTTTTTCCAGCGATCGCTCCGGCTCAGACAGCAAGCCCTACGAGCGGCGACCCGGCGGCCGCTTTGAAGGTCGTCCCCAGGGCCGCCGTCCCGACTCTGGTCGCCCAGATAGCCGTCGTTTTGAGGGTGGGGGTCGCTTTGAAGGGGCCGGTCGCCCTGTTGGCCGACGTTTTGACACGGGGAGCCGCCCAGCGCCTGGCAGGTTTGCTGGCAAGCCGCTGATCGTCGACGCCGATACCCTTCCCCCCAGCGGTGATGCGGAGCGTCACAGCGTCGATCCCAGCGCCGATTTGATCTGGGGCCGGCATCCAGCCCAGGCGGCACTTGAGAGCGGTCGACCGATTCATCGCGTCTGGTGCACTCCAGAAATGCGCTTCAGCCCCAAGTTTCTGCAGCTGCTGCGAGAAGCCAAGGCATCGGGAGTACTGGTTGAGGAGGTCACCTGGGCGCGCCTAGGTCAGCTCACCGGAGGTGCCGTGCACCAGGGCATCACCCTGCAAACAGCGGCAGCTGAGACCCTTGATCTACAGACCCTGATGGAGGGCTGCGCAACCATTGGTGAGCCGGCCTTGCTGATGGCGGTCGACGGTCTTACTGATCCCCAGAACCTCGGCGCAATTGTGCGTAGTGCCGAAGCCCTGGGTGCCCATGGCCTGGTTTTGCCCCAGCGCCGCAGCGCTGGACTTACCGGCTCGGTGGCCAAGGTTGCGGCAGGTGCTCTTGAGCACTTGCCCGTGGCTAGGGTGGTCAACCTCAACCGGGCCCTCGACACCCTCAAGCAGGAGGGTTATCGGGTAGTGGGTCTGGCAGCCGAGGGCACCGTCAGCCTGGAGGAGGCCGATCTAGCTGGGCCTTTGGTCATAGTCACCGGTTCTGAGGGTGATGGTCTCTCCATGCTCACCCGCCGCAACTGCGATCAGCTGGTGCGCATCCCCCTGCGTGGCGCCACACCAAGCCTTAACGCCTCTGTGGCTACCGCCCTACTGCTCTATGAGGTGGCACGGCGTGGCTGGATGAAGGGGTTGAGCGGTTCCCAGCCCGCGCCCCGCTTGGTGCGCCCCCAGCTGCCCGCTCCAGCCGCCAGCCCCGAGCCTGAGGAAGAGCCCACGGCAACCGAAGCGAGTTCTGCAGAAGCCCAGCAACTGCCCACAAGCCAGCCTGATAGCTCCCCTGAGCTTCTTCACGATCAGGAGCCCCAGCCGGAGCAAGAGGTAATGCCGGAAATCGAGCCAGAGGACCAGTCAGAGCTATCGGCAGAGCAGCAGATTGCTGCAGCGATCACGCTCAACCAGGAACTGGCCAACCAGGAACCGGTCAACCAAGAACCGGTCATTGGCCTGGGTATGGAGCCAGCCGCCAAATCTGGTTTCCTTGGGGATATTCAACTGTGACTCAACTCTCAAGCCACGGTACCGACGCCGGGCAGAATGGATTACAAGCCGCTCCTGCCTCATGAATCCCCTGCTGTGGCCAGTGCGCAGCTGCGCTAATGGTCTGGGCCTGGCCTGGTGGGCACGGGTAGAAACCCACTCTCCCAACTCTGTTTATTGGTTTGGCCCCTTCGTGCGTCGCGGCACCCTGGAAAGCCATCTGCCGGCTTTCTTGAACGATCTCCGGGCCGAATCTCCGGGTTCTCTGGATCACCAGTTACTGCGCACCCGACGGGGCGAACCGCTCACCGAGTTCGACTGAGGGCTAGTGGCCGTTGCCGCTGGCTGATAGCGTCCAATCCAACTGGCAACAGGGTTGATGGGGATCGCTGATTCGCGCGAACAGGGGATTGCTCAATGGCGTCAGCAACTGCGCAATGGTGAGGTTTCAGCCCGTGAACTCACCGATCACCATCTGGCACGCATCCAGGCGGTTGATCCCACCGTTCACGCCTATCTGGAGATAACTGCCGAGCGGGCCAGGGCAGATGCGGATCGCATCGACGCCAGCCGCGCTGCTGGAGAAGATCTGCCACCCCTGGCAGGTATTCCTCTGGCAATCAAGGACAACCTCTGCACTAAGGGGGTCCCTACCACCTGCTCCAGTCGCATGCTGGAGCACTTCGTTCCCCCCTACGAGAGCACTGTTACCGACCGCCTCTGGCAAGCGGGAGCTGTCTTGCTTGGCAAGACAAACCTCGATGAGTTCGCCATGGGCAGCTCCACCGAGACCTCAGCCTTCGGCCCCAGCCGCAACCCTTGGAATCCAGAGAGGGTGCCTGGTGGTAGCTCCGGTGGCAGCGCCGCCGCGGTGGCTGCAGGCGAGTGCATCGCCGCCCTTGGCTCCGATACCGGCGGGTCGATTCGCCAGCCCGCCTCCTTCTGCGGGGTGGTGGGATTGAAGCCCACCTACGGCCGCGTCAGCCGCTACGGCCTGGTCGCCTTTGCCAGCTCCCTCGACCAGGTGGGCCCGTTCACCAACTCGGTGGCGGATGCGGCCGAGCTGCTGCAGGTGATCGCCGGTGCGGATCCGCGCGATGCCACCTGCCTGCAGGCCCCCGTGCCCGATTACGTCGCCGCCCTTGATCAACCTGTTGCTGGTTTGAGGGTGGGCATGGTGCGCGAGTGCTTCGAAGCTGAGGGCCTTGATCCCCAGGTGAAGGCTGCGGTGCTGGCCGCTGCCGCCCAGTTGGAGGCCCTGGGCTGCGAGCTGGTGGATGTGAGCTGCCCCCGCTTCAACGACGGCATCGCCACCTACTACGTAATCGCGCCATCAGAGGCCTCTGCAAACCTGGCCCGCTACGACGGTGTCAAATACGGCTACCGGGCCCCGGATGCCACCAGCCTGGTCGAGATGACTGCCCGCAGCCGGGCTGAGGGCTTTGGCGACGAGGTGCAGCGCCGAATTCTGATCGGCACCTACGCCCTCTCGGCCGGATATGTGGATGCTTACTACAAGAAAGCCCAGCAGGTGCGCACCTTGATTCGGCGTGACTTTGACCGGGCCTTTGAGGCGGTGGATGTGCTGCTCACCCCCACCTCACCCACCACGGCCTTTGGCTTTGGCGCCCACAACGACGACCCCTTGGCGATGGACCTCGCCGACCTGCTCACGATCCCGGCAAACATGGCTGGCCTGCCTGCCATCACTGTGCCCTGCGGTTTTGATCTCGAGGGCCTGCCGATTGGTCTGCAGCTGATCACGGGGGTGCTCGAGGAGCCGCGCCTGCTTCAGGTGGCTCACCATTACGAACTGGCTGCCCAGGTGATGCAGGCTCGCCCTGTGGCCCCATTGGTGCCCTAGGCGCTGGCCCCAGATCTAGTGGTTTTGCCCTGGTATGGGGCGCAAATGACACTGGATCTTGCGTGGTCGCCTAGTTTGTGGAAGCTTCCGATGCCTTCCGGCTAGACCTGCCCTTGGCCTTCGTTCCGCTCCACAACCACAGCGACTACA
>NZ_JAGQCR010000093.1:0-11250 GCF_024346295.1 Cyanobium sp. BA20m-14 | reverse complement strand
CAAGGGCGAGATAGGCGGTGGGGAACAGGAGCAGGCCCGACCAACCGACAAAGACAAAGCGGTCGCGCTTGAGCCAGTCATCGAGGACGTCGAACCATCCCCGCTGTGGCGCGCGCCCTAGAGCGATCGTCATGGTGATGAAACGGTGCGGAAAACCCGCGGAAACTGAAGGATTACCGGGCGATGGTAACAACGCTGGGGCGGATCGCGAGGCGCTTCGCAATGGGCTGCAACGGCAGCTCCAGGCCAGGCTGCGACCCGTCAAGATAATCAGGATTGACTGCATGCCCCCATGGCTCCTACCCCAGTGACCGAGTCACTTGAGCTGCCGGTGTTGGGATCGCGGCGCCTCTCCAACGTGCTGGTGGCCCTGGTGGTCACCGTTGGAGGGATCGGCTTCCTGCTCACCAGTGGCTCCAGCTTCCTTGGCACCGATCTGCTGCCAATCGGCCACCCGGCCGAACTGATCTGGGTGCCCCAGGGACTTGTAATGGGGCTCTATGGCCTGGCGGCCATGGCCCTTTGCACCTACCTCTGGGTGGTAATCGGCATCGACGTGGGGGCTGGCAGTAACTGCTTTGATCGCTCGGCCGGTGTGGCCACGATCAGTCGCCGCGGTTTCCGCCAGGCCATCAGCGTGGAAATCCCCCTGCGGGACATCCAGGCGGTGAAGGTGGAGGTGCGTGACGGCCTCAGCCCACGCCGCCGCCTGGCCCTGAAGGTGCAGGGTCGCCGTGACATGCCCCTCACCCGCGTGGGTGAACCGCTTCCATTGGCCGATCTGGAGCTCTCTGGTGCCCAGCTGGCCCGCTTTCTGGGCGTCCCCCTGGAGGGAGTGTGATGGCAAGGATTTGGTTGAGTCGTCTTTTCCTCGGCGGCTTGCTGCTACTGGTGCCCTTCAGCCTAGGAGCCTGTGCCGCTGATGGCGGCAGCCCCGATCTGGGCTGCAGTGCCTCCAGCACCCCCTGCCTCAAGGGCACGGCCACGGTGGTCTTGCAGACCAGTAAGGGGGAGGTTCAGCTCCAGCTCGATGGCGCCGCTGCCCCACTGACGGCTGGCAATTTCGTCGATCTGGTCAACCGGGGCACCTACAACGGCACCGTGTTTCACCGGGTGGTGAGGGAGCCGGTGCCCTTCGTGGTTCAAGGGGGGGACCCTGCGAGCGCCGATCCCAAGGTTTCCGCCAGCCAATACGGTCTCGGCAGCTTCCTGGATCCGGCCAGTGGCGAAGCCCGGCTGATTCCCCTGGAGATCAAGCGCAGCGATGAACCCGCTCCCCGCTACGGAGAGCCGGTCACCGCCCCTGGGGTGACGAGCAAGCTGGATCTGGTCCACCAGCGTGGAGCCCTGGCGATGGCCCGTTCAGCCGATCCCAACTCCGCCAGTGCCCAGTTTTATGTGGCCCTCCAGGCCCTGCCTGAACTCGATGGTCGCTATGCGGTTTTCGGCCGCGTCAGTAAGGGGATGGAGGTGGTCGACCAGATCCGCCAGGGAGACAAGCTGATCAAGGCCTCCGTGGTGGCAGGCGGAACCCTGGTGCAGGGCAAGCCCTAGGCAGGCACCCGCTTGTTGGATGCGGAAATCTTCAGGAATGCCGTGTTCACACCAGAGGCCCGCTCCAGGGCAACCTTGCCCGTGCGCGCGATCTCGAGGATGCCGAAGCTCTCCATCACCTGCTCCAGGGCCACCAGTTTGCCTGGATCGCCCACCACCTCCAGGGTCAGGGCGTCGTCGGCCACGTCGACCACATTGGCCCGGAAAACCTGGACCAAATCCAAGATGGCGCTGCGGCTTGCGGCCGGCGCCGAAACTTTCAGCAGCATCAGCTCCCGCTCCACTGCAGGGATTTTGCTCAGGTCGATCACGCCCAGCACATTGACCAGCTTGTCGAGTTGCTTGGTCATTTGTTCGAGGGTGTGGTCGTCACCCTCCACCACCATGGTGAGACGGGAGATTCCTGGTCGTTCGGCAGGCCCCACCGCCAGGCTCTCGATATTGAAACCCCGCCGGGCGAATAGACCGGAGATGCGACTCAAGGCCCCGGATTCGTCTTCCACCAACACCGAGAGGGTGTGTTTCATCGCCTGAGTAACCCGCTGCGCTGGCAAGGTTCCAAATTACCGCCCAGGGCTGGCGGCGGGGCCGCTCCCTGGCAGCTGGGCCAGCCATTGCAGAAGCAAGGCGTTGAAGGTGTCGGGGTGCTCGTCATGGGGGCAGTGGCCGCTGCCCTCGATAAGTTCCAAGGGCAGGTCGGGTCGCAACCGCCCCACTTGCTCGGCCACCAGCACGGGCACCAGGCGGTCTTCAAGACCCCAGATCAATAGCAGCGGCTGGCTGAGCCGCTTCAGCATGGCCGGTGCGGTGGCGGCCTGGGGCCTCAGCGCCATGGCGATGCTCATGGCCCGCAGGGCCCTTACGGCTCCGGGTCGCCTGGCGGGTTTGGCAATCACCCGGTGCAGTTCCCCGTCACCGATCACCGCGGTGCGGTAGGCCGATTGGATGCCTAGGTCGAGCAGGGGTGAATGGGCCAGCAGCGGCACCAGCAGCTCCAGCGGCAGCAGCCGGCAGAGCAGGTTCACCAGCCAGCGCCGCAGGCGCCGCAGCCAGGGCCTGCGGCGGGGATGGCTGCCGGCCGGCGGCAACATCAAGCTGGGATCGGGCAGGGGCGCTGCCACGACGGCCCTCACCAGATCGGGGAAGAACACGGCACAGCTGAGGGCGACCAACCCCCCGAGCGAATGGCCCACCAGCACCACCGGGGCCTGCACCACCTGCTCGATGAAGGCCCGCAGCTGTCTGGCCCAGAGGCGGTTGTCGAGCCAAAGGGCTGGTTGGCTGGAGGCTCCAAAGCCAATCAGGTCGAGCCCGTACACCCGCCAGCCCGCGGCGGCCAACACCGCGGCGTTGCGACGCCAGTGGCCGCTGCCGGCGGCGAAACCATGCACCAGTACCAGGGCAGGCGAGGCCCTATCCCCCAACACCCGCCAGTGGCAGCTTTGCCCAGCCCAGCGCCACTCGGCATGGACCCCCCAGTCGGCACCGCTATTTCTGTGGCCGCTGGCCGAGGGGTCAGGCTGGTTGCTCCGAGTCATTGGTCGATCCCCTGGGCAAGCAAGCCGACGCTCACTATTGCGAAGGGTTGGCCCGGCTGCAGCCGGGCAGGGGCTTTTTTCGACCGGAATCTCGCCCCTCCCGCGATCTGGGGGTTCTGCTGGCGCGCCGATTGGCTGAGCGGGGGCCGCTGCGGGTGCTCGATGCGATGGCGGGCTGCGGCATCAGGGGTTTGCGCTATGGCCGGGAGGCGGGGGCAGCGGCGGTTTGGGTCAACGATGCCGATCCAGATCGGCTACCCCTGCTCGAGGCAAATCTGGCTGGCCAGGCCGGACTGCGCTGCACGGCCCTCACGGCCCAGCACCTGCTGGCGGGATGTCTGCAGCGGCAGGAGCGCTTTGAGTTGGTGGATCTCGACGCCTTTGGCTGCCCCGCCCCCCTGCTGGCCCTGGCGCTGGAGGCGGTGGCCTGCGATGGCGCCCTCTATCTCGCCAGCACCGACGGCCGCTCGCCTACCGGCCACGACCGCCCCGCGGCGGTTCGCAAGCTGGGGGCGGCCGCCCGGGCCCATCCCGCCAGTTGGGAGCTGGCCCTGCGCCTCCAGCTCGGCAGTGTGGCGAGGGCGGCCTGGGCACTGGGGCGTGGCCTCGAGCCCCTGTTCAGCTTCAGCGAGGGCCGCACCTTCCGCACGGCGGTGAGGCTGCGGCGCCGGGCCAGCCGTGGGCAGGAGGCCCAGTTGGGAATGGTGGCCCATTGCCATGGTTGCGGCGACCAGCAGGTGCAGGAGCTGGTTCGGCTGCGCCAGTGGCAGGGGTGCCTCTGCCCTGCCAACCAGGTGCCGCCGCTGGCGATCAGCGGACCGCTCTGGATTGGGCCACTGCAGGATCCAGGCTTCCTGGCCGCGATGGCCGCCGACGACAACTCGATCCTTGGGCCCGGCAGTGCCCGTTTGCTCGCCCAGTTGGCCGCCGATCCAGGCCTGCCAGCCCGCTGCTGGCCCACGGCGGAGCTGGGCCGCCGCCTCGGCTGCGGCCCGCCGCCGCTGGCCGACCTGGTTGCCTCCCTGCGGACCAAGGGTTGGCTGGCTGAGGCCAGCGGAGTGATGCCGGGCCAGTTGCGCAGCGATGCTCCCTGGGGGGAGATTTTGCAGACTGGTGGCCAATTAGTCGGAATTGCTCCGGGCGCTGCTAGATAGGGAAATGTTTGCCCGTCGGCCCATGGCCTCTGAAATCTTCGGTACCGCCGCCCTCTTCTGGGTGTTGATTCCGATTGGCTTGGCGGGTGGTGCCCTGCTGTTGAAACTGGCTGACAACGACTGAGCGCCCCTGGCCCTGACGTTTGGGCTCTGCGGACCCCTAGGCTCAGGCCCGCTTGATCTTTGGCAATGCGGGTTCTGGTGGTTGGCGGAACGGGCACCCTGGGGCGTCAGGTTGCTCGCCGCGCCCTCGATGCTGGCCACCAGGTGCGCTGCATGGTGCGATCCCCTCGCAAGGCATCCTTTTTGCAGGAGTGGGGTTGCGAGCTCACCCGCGGTGATCTGCTCGAACCAGAGAGCCTGGTCTATGCCCTTGAAGGCCAGGAAGCTGTGATCGATGCGGCCACGGCCCGGGCCACCGATTCAGCCAGTTCCTATGACATCGACTGGGGCGGCAAACAAAATCTCTTCTCCGCCTGCAAGGGCGCCGAGCTGAAGCGACTCGTGTTTGTGTCCCTGCTGGATGCGCACCGGCACCGCGAAGTGCCGCTGATGGATATCAAGGCCTGCAGCGAAGACTGGCTGATGGCCTCGGATCTGGACTACACGATCCTGCGGGGGGTTGCCTTCATGCAGGGGGTGATCAGTCAGTTTGCGATTCCCGTGCTGGAGAGCCAAACGGTTTGGGTCAGCGGTGCGCCCACCCCGATTGCCTACATGAATACCCAGGACATGGCCCGTTTTGCCGTGGCGGCCATCGACCATGCCGAAACCGTGCGCCAGGCCTTCCCGGTGGTGGGTCCGCGCGCCTGGACCACCAGTGAGATCACCCAGCTCTGCGAGCGCTTTACGGGTAAGGAGGCCAGGGTGTTCCGGGTGCCGCCGGCCCTGTTGGGGCTGATGCGTTCGGTGACCGGCTTCTTTGAGGCGAGCCTCAACGTGGCAGAGCGGTTGGCCTTTGATGCGGTTACCGGGGGCGGCCAGGCCCTCGATGCGCCGATGGAGGCCAGCTACGCGGCCTTCGGCCTCGACCCTGCCGAAACCACTGGGCTGGAGGCCTATCTCAAGGAGTACTACGACACCATCCTCAAGCGCCTGCGCGAGATGGAAAAAGACCTCGACAAGGAAGCCAAGAAAAAGCTGCCCTTTTAACAGTTCAGGTGTACTATTTGGCAGGGGCTGGTTTGTTCTGCCTTTGCCTGCCCCTTTTCCTGCCCTGCACCTGCCACTGCCCAGCCCAGCCCCTGCGCTTTACCCAGTAACCAAGATGTCGGTTGCCCAGATCAAGAACCTCCAGCGTCGACTGGCCAATCTCGAGGCCGAGGCCATCGAAGAGCTCAATCGGGCCTGCGGCCATGAACTCTGGCAGTCGCTGGGTTTTGATGCCTTTGATGGTCTTGACGACGCCGACCGCCGTGCCCGGGCGAACTACTACTACGGCCAGCTGCAAACCGTAAGAGAGCTCAAAGATGTGGTGGGCTGAGTCCCCCTAAGCCCCTGGGCTGGGAGCATGCCTCAGAATCTGGTCCAGCCGTTCCGATTCGGTGCTGCTTGCAAGGCGCCATTCGCCCGGGGCCAGGCCGGCCAAATCCAGCGGCGGCTTGCCATCGAGCAGGTCAATGGCGACGCGGATAAGGCGCAGGGTGGGCAGGCCAACCGAGGCGGTCATGCGCCTCACCTGACGGTTGCGGCCCTCGCGCAGCTCCAGCTCGAGCCAGCTGGTGGGCACGTTGATCCGGTGGCGAATCGGCGGCTCCCTTGCGGGTAGCGCGGCTGCCGCCAGCTCTGCGGCGGGCAAGGCCCGGCAGCGGGCCGGTCGGGTGCGCTGACCTTGGATCAAGACGCCCTGGCATAGCTGGCCTAGGCCTGCCTGCAGCTGGGCGGCATTGCCTTCCACTTGGGCCCAGTAGCGGCGCCAGTGGCCGAAGGTTGGATCGGTGAGGCGCTGTTGCAGCCGTCCATTGCTGGTCAGCAGCAGCAGCCCTTCGCTGTCTGCATCGAGCCGCCCGGCCGCATAAACCGCTGGGATCTCGATGAATTCCGCCAGGGAGCTCCAGCGGCTGGCCGGTTCTGGGCTGAACTGGCTCAACACCCCATAGGGCTTGTGGAAGAGAAGGGTGGTCAGGGTCCTGAGCTCAGCTGGTCTGACGGGCCTTCCAGAGATTCACCAGGCCAATGGAGATCAGCAGCAGCCCCAGGTCCATCGAAAGCGGCGGCAGAACCATGACAGAGCCGGCGAGGCAGAAGAGTGCAGACCCTATCGCCCGGAGCGGCTGCAATTAAGCTGATGGCAGCGATTCATTCCCAAGCCAGCGCCCCCGCATGATTGAGACCTCCGGTGTGATTGAAAAGGAGCAGGGCAATGGGTTTTACCTGGTCACCCTGGAGCAGCCGGCCGGTCACCAGTGCCTCTGCCGCGCGGCGGGCAAGCTCACCAAGTTCCGGATCAAGCTGCTGGCGGGCGACAAAGTGCTTGTCGAGATCAGTCCCTACGACCTCACCCGTGGCCGGATCACCTATCGGGAGCGGAACGCGGCAGCCGGTCCGCGTCCGGGCGGCAACCGTCCAGGCGGTCCCCGGCGTCGCTAGGGCCCCAGCAGGCCTTCGATGGCGGCCTTGAATTCGCTGCGCTGCTTCACGCCCCGGAAGGTCTGCTTGAGCTCCTTCTGGAAAAAGAGCTGCACCGTGGGTGTGCCGGTTACCCCGGCCTGGGCGGCGATTTCCTGATCGGCTTCGATGTCGATCTCCACTCCCTGGGAGGCACCGCCGAGTTCGTCGAGCACCCGCTTGAGCTGGGGCTTGAGCACGTGACAGGGCCCGCAGGTGGGTGAGGTGTAGACCACCAGCAGGGGCTTGTTGCTGTCGTGGTAGAGCTTGCGCAGGGCATAGCCGCCTTTCTGCCAGAGGGCAGCAGGGTCGTAGTTAGTTTCGTCGCTTTCGGCCGTGCGCCGCGGTTCCCCCACCTCGGCGGGATCGACCGGCACGTGGCTGACCGTGACCGCCAGATCGTGGTGGCTGAGCCAGCGTTCGGCGGCCAGGGCCGCCTGGCAGCCGCTGCCGGCCGCGGTGATGCCCTGGCGCCATTCGGCATCGGCCACGTCGCCGGCCGCGAACACTCCCTCCATGCTGGTTTCAGGGCGGCCGGGCCTGGTCACCAGGTAGCCGTGCCCATCCACTTCCAGCTGGCCCGTGAGCAGGCGGGTGTTGGGGGTGTGGCCGATGGCATAGAAGAGGCCCTTGATGGCCAGTTTCTCGCTGGCGCCACTGTTGACATCGCGGAGGGTGATGGCTTCCAGCCAGTCGCCGCCGCTGGCGTCGGCCACCTGGCGGTTCCAGTGCACGGTGATGGCGGGGTTGGTCAGCACCCGGTCGGCCATGGCGCCGCTGGCACGTAGCTTTTCGCCGCGCACGATTAGGTGCACCTGGCTGCCGTATTTGGTGAGATACACCGCCTCTTCGCAGGCGGAATCACCGCCACCCACCACGGCCAATTCGGCCTGACGGAACTGGGGGGTGGCGCCATCGCAGATGGCGCAGGCGCTGATGCCCTTACTCCAGAACAGCTCTTCGCTGGGAAGCCCAAGTCGGTTGGCACTGGCGCCGGTCGCCAGGATCAGGGCCTGGGCCTGGATGGTTTGGCCTTCGGCGGTGATCAAGTAGGGCCGCTGGGAGAGGTCGATGGCAGTGGCATCGGCCTCCACCAGGCGGGTGCCCCAGCGCACGGCCTGGGCCTTCATCTTGTCCATCAGCTCAGGGCCGAGGATGCCGTCGGGGAAGCCCGGATAGTTTTCAACGTGGGTGGTGGTCATCAGCTGGCCGCCGGGAATGCCGCCGTCCTGAAAGCCGGTGATCAGCAGGGGGCTCAGGTTGGCCCGGGCGGCGTAGATGGCTGCGGTGTAGCCGGCAGGGCCGGACCCCACAATCACCAGGTTCTCCAGGGCTCCGGCCGAATTGGAAGAAGGGCCTGCAGCCATCCCGGGGGATGTCATGACTAAAGCGGACTGAGTATGACTTAAGCCTAGGGGATGGTCGGCTCAGCTCAGATTTCCAGGAGCCCATCCATTTCTGGCTGGCTCAGCTCAGCGCGATTCCTGGGCACCATCAGCACGTTGGCGGCGAGGTGCTCGGGATGCTCCTCCAGGCACACCAGCCATTCCCTGAATTCCTCGGTGACGGCAAAGCTTTCTTCGAAATGCTCCTGGCAATCCAGGGTGGCCCTGCGGGCTAGGGCCCAGCTGACAGCAACGGTGAGACGGCGATTGACTGCGGCGTCCATTCCCCTACTGCGTTGGTTCGCACCAAGTTGCCGGCACGGGGCCCTTCCTGAGGTAGTGGTTGACACAACGTCGCATTGTGGCCCCAGAGCCCTCAGACCCCCATTGGGGTTCAAGCCCTTTGACCGAGAAAATCAGGCAGTTCAGGCCCCCCCAGCTGAATCACCTGCCCAACCCTTTCGCCAACGGTTTCGAGTGGCTGCTGGCCGCCGTTGCCACCGGCATTCTCTGAGCCGGGAGTGGCGAGCCTGGGGCGAATCAGGTATGGCTCGCTTATGGACCAGCTGCGGGCATAGCGGATCAGCAGGGGGTCGGCAGGGGCGAATACATAGGAGGGATCCCGAGGTATGGCTTCCAGGCTGCTGCGGCTGCCATCGATGCGCACGGCCCGGGTGATCGCCTGCACGAAGCGACTGCGGGTGACAACGGTGGTGAGGTAGGCCACTACCCGCAGCCTTGGGGCATCGAAGCCCTCGGCGCACATATCTATGCTCACCAGCCAGTCGGCCTCCCCGGCCTGGAAGCCGGCCAGTCGGGTGGCAGCTGCCGGGTCCTGGGAGTGCACCAGGTGAACCCGATCGCCCTGCTCTTCGAGCAGGCCCGTGATGCGCCTGGCATGGGCGATGTCGCGGGCTATTACCAGTCCGCCGGCCTCCGGGTGGCCGGTGCGCACCAGCTCGAGCCGTTTGCGGGCATTGAGCAGGAGCCGCAGGGCGATGCAGCTCGAGTCCCCTAGGCGAATGGCGCGGCGTAGGTTGCGAGCCCGCCAGCTCTCGCGCCCCTCGCCCGAGAGCGGCGAGGTCTCCGTAGGGGCGCCGGCCTGGGGCCTGCCGTGGTCCACCCAGCCGTCCTGAAAACGAAATTCCAGGGGGCGCACGTCGCCGGCCTGGATCAGTTGGCGGGGGGCAATGCTCAGGTCTGGGACGATGCGCTCGATTTCCTCCTCGCCCTCGCGCACCCGCACCCGGCGGGCAGCGCAGAAGGCCAGGTTGTCAGCTCGGAAGGGGGTTCCCGTGAGCCCGAGCCTCAGCCGGGCTCCGCTGGTGAGCTGGCCGAAGGCAAAGCCCCAGGCGGCGGCCTCCGGTTCGTCAGGATCGAGCCCGAGGTGATGGACCTCATCGGCGATCGCCAGCCAGGGCCCCAGGCTCCCTGCTCCCAGGGCCGCGCTGAGCGGGCGGCGGTGCCGACCTGCGCTCTGGTAGCTCAGCAGCAGTCCATCCCAGCCGCGGCTGGGATGGAGGGCCGCCAGCCCCTGCTCCGGATCCCACTCCACCAGCTGCAGATTGAGTCGTGCCGCCGCCGCCAGCCATTGGCGGGCGATTGAACTGCGATGGCAGAACACCACGAAGTGGCCAATGCGGCCTTCCCGCTGCATGGCCTGGAAGCTGAGCAGGGCTCCCAGGGTTTTGCCGGCTCCCGGCCCGGCGTGGATCAGCACGTCATGGCCCCCTGGTTCGGGACTGAGCAGGCGGGCTCTCAGCAGCTGGATCAGCCGGCTCTGCCATTGCCTGGGTCGCAGGGTTGGGGCCGCACCACCTGTTGTCAGGCCCAGATCAAAGGAAGGGAACCCCATGGCGCCATTGTGTCGAAGGCGGGTGGGGCCAGACCAGCCCAGCTGCAAATGAGTGATCTGGCCTAATCGTTTTGGGGCGTGCCGCGCCTAACTTTTGACCATCCCACCGGGCCGGCGCCACCCATCCCCCATGGCCATCCCCTTCCATGAACCGGGTTGCTGGGCCTGGTCAGATGCCCTGCAGCGCCAGCATCTGAGCCTCTGCTGGGCTCTGGAGTGCGACATCGACCCGATGATTCTGCGGGCCCGCCAGCTGCGACGTCAGGGCGCCCTGCCCCAGGCCAGCTGCGTGGAAGAGGAGTTGTTGCCCCTGTTTTGATGCCAGCGCCCCATGGGCAACTGCGCACATTTGTAGGTGCCGTATTGCCCCCGGGCGGGCCATTCCCCCCTAATAGGTAGATGGCTACAGGCGATCCTCTTGGCTGATGTACTGATTCTGCGGGAACGCAGTCCTGGTGAGTGTCGGGTGGCGGCGACCCCGGAAACCGTGCGCAGGCTGCGGGCCCGCGGCCTGGATGTGCGGGTGCAACAGGGTGCGGGTCTGGCTGCCGGCTACAGCGATGGCGATTTCTCCGAGGCCGGGGCCCGGCTGGTGGAGCCGGAAGCCAACTTTGGTGGGGAGATTGATGCGGTGCTCTGCGTCAATCCACCGGCCGCTGAGCTGCTGGACCAGCTCAAGCCAGGGACCCTGGTGGCCGGTTTGCTCTCCCCATACGGAGCGGTGGATTTGGTGGAGCAGCTCCTGGCCCGCCGGGTGTCGGCCCTGGCGCTCGAGCTGCTGCCCCGCATCAGCCGGGCCCAGAGCATGGATGTGCTCTCATCCCAGGCGAACATCGCCGGTTACAAGGCGGTTCTGTTGGCTGCTGCGGCCCTGGATCGCTACGTGCCCATGCTGATGACAGCTGCTGGCACGATCCAGCCCGCCCGCGCCCTGATCCTGGGTGCGGGGGTGGCTGGCCTGCAGGCCCTTGCCACAGCCCGCCGTCTTGGAGCGGTGGTCTACGTCAGTGATGTGCGGCCTGCAGCCAAGGAGCAGGTGGAATCCCTGGGCGGCAGGTTTCTCTCCCCACCTGAGCAGGAGGAGGCACCAGCCGAATCCGGCGGCTATGCCAAAGCCGCCAGCGAGGCCTTTCTCGCCGCCCAGCGCCAGCAGCTGG
>NZ_JAGQCR010000092.1:0-11369 GCF_024346295.1 Cyanobium sp. BA20m-14 | reverse complement strand
TCACCAAAACCGACGTCTCCATGGTTGTGGATGCTGCCATCGACACCATCATTGATTCGGTGGTGGAAGGCAAGAAGGTTTCCATTCTGGGCTTCGGTTCCTTTGAACCCAGGGATCGTTCTGCCCGTCAGGGTCTGAACCCGAAGACCGGCGAGAAAATTAAAATTCCTGCCAAGCGGGTGCCTGCCTTCACCGCCGGCAAGATGTTCAAGGACCGGGTTCAGGGCTGATCCGGGCATCGTTCCAGGACCGGATCACCCTTGCTGAAGCGGTCCTGCGGGGCCGCTTTTTTGTTGCCCCGCTTTTGTTGTTCTCAGCGGCCATGCCCCTGCCCCGCCACTTGCAGGCCCTGCTGGAAGCCGGTTTGCTGCGACGCCGGCAGGGTTACCGGGGGCGATTCGCTCCCTCGCCGACGGGCGCCCTGCACCGGGGCAACCTGCGCACCGCCCTGCTGGGCTGGTTGCACGCTCGCCTGCGGGGTGGGGAATGGCTGCTGCGCCTTGACGATCTCGATACGCCCCGCAATCGCCCGGGCGCGGAGGCTTCAATCCTGGCCGACCTGCGCTGGCTTGGCCTGGATTGGGATGGGCCGCTGCTGCGGCAGAGCCAGCGACGCGGCCTCTACGGCACGGTGCTTTCCGCCCTGCGCAGGCAGGGCCTGCTCTATCCCTGCCGTTGCAGTCGCCGCCTGCTGGCCGATATCTCTGCTCCCCATGGGGTCTTGACTGTCTATCCCGGCACCTGTCGCGGCCGGGATGGAGGTTGGGGGCCCCTGCAGGGCCGGCTGCCGAGCTGGCGGTTGCGCTTGGGGCCTGGGGTGCTGCGCTGGCTGGAAAGCTACGGCCCCCCAGGTCAGCTTGACGGCCCCAGCGCAGTGGGTGATGTGGTGCTGCGCCGGGCCGATGGCTTCCTCGCATACCACCTGGCCACGGCGGTAGATGAGCTCAGCCTGGGCATCAGTGATGTGGTGCGCGGCTGTGACCTCTGGAGCGCCACCGGCGCCCAGGTGGCCGTGATGGCAGCCCTGGGGGCAGACCCGCCGAGCTACGGCCACGTGCCGCTCTGGCGAGATGGGCAGGGCCGGCGGCTGAGCAAACGGGAGGGGGGCGAGGGCCTCGCCGCCTACCGCCAGCGTGGTCTCGATGCCGCCTCGGTGGTTGGAGATCTGGCAGCCAGTGCCGGCCTGGTGCCGGCCGGCGGGCGCCTGAGTGCAATCGAGCTGCTGCAGGAGCTGGGGCCATACCCTGAACGGCTCGACCATCTGT
Organism: Cyanobium sp. BA20m-14; assembly: GCF_024346295.1. Classification (NCBI taxonomy): domain Bacteria; kingdom Bacillati; phylum Cyanobacteriota; class Cyanophyceae; order Synechococcales; family Prochlorococcaceae; genus Cyanobium; species Cyanobium sp. BA20m-14. Next base: position 10,104 of record NZ_JAGQCR010000092.1, on the reverse strand, counting down.
TGCGGGCGCGCCAGGCCTGAGCTACCTCTGGCAAGGCTGCCGGCAGGGGCCTCATCCTTTCTGCTTCTTTTTTCGCCAGATAAAGAATGCTGCCGTTGCCACCACAACGGCCAGTGGCGCTGCGGTCAACAGCAGCAGAATCACGGCAGTCCAATCGGTGTACATCGCTCAGACGCAAAACCTCAGCCATCATCTCAGTAGACCGACCCAGCCGCCGCTGCCCCAGTGATGAAGCTTCTGCCAATCAGTTCCCTTGCCCTGGCAGGACTCTCCCTGGCCCTGCTGGGGCCCTCGCCAGCCCGCGCCGGAGTGGAATTCGACAACTGCCAGCCCACCGCCGACGGCGGCATCAGCTGCGACACGCGGCCCACGGGCAACACCTTGATGGACGATCAGACGGCGCGCTATGGCCTGTTCAACGACGCCAGCCCCGGCTGGAGTGAATTCGATCCAGACGAGGGATTTGAGGATGACCTGGGTGGCAACGAAACCTGAGCGATCGCCATCCCATGATCCGGGCGACTCGTTGATCGAGCGGCTCCACAGCGTGCAGTTGCTGCATGGCTATCTGCCCAGGCAAGAGCTCCAGCAGCTGGCTATCAGTATGGCCCGTCCCCTCAGCGAGGTGATGGGTGTGGCGAGCTTCTACCACCTGTTTCGCCTCGACCCGCCGCCGCCCCATCGCTGCGTTGTCTGCCGGGGTACCGCCTGTTTCGTGCGGGGGGCCGAGCGGCTGGAGGCCGCCCTGCGGCAGCGGGGGGTGGCCTTCGAGACCACCAGCTGCATGGGGGCTTGCGGCCAGGCCCCGGTGCTGGTGGTCGATGGAGTCCTGGCCATGGGCCAGCCGGAGGCGCTGCCATGGGCGTGAGCTGGCGCTGCTGCGATGCCACGGCCTGTCGGGCAGCCGGGGGGGCGGCCCTGAGGCAGCGGCTTGAGGCGGAGGTGGGTGCTGATCGGGTCAAGCCGGTGGGTTGCCTGCGGCTCTGCGGCATGGGCCCCCTGGCGGCGGTCGACCACGTCGATGGCTCCACCGAGCTGGTGGGTGGAGTGGCGGGGGAGCGGCGCCTGGATCTGGCCCATCCGTTTTTTCTTCTGCAGCGATCGGTGGTGCTGGAGCGCTGCGGCCTGGTCAATCCCAATTCGATCGACGATGCGATTGCCCAGGGCGCCTACGCCGCGCTGGATCGCTGCCGGCAGCTGGTGCCGCAAGCGGTGATCGAGGAGGTGGCGCGCAGTGGTCTGCGGGGCCGCGGCGGTGCGGGCTATCCCACCGGCCGCAAGTGGCAGCTGGTGGCCGCCCAGGCCAGCCCCACCAGGGCGGTCGTCTGCAACGCCGATGAGGGAGATCCCGGCGCCTTCATGGACCGGGCGGTGCTGGAAGGGGATCCCCACCGGCTGTTGGAGGGCATGGCGATCGCCGCCCATGCCGTCGGTGCCGCCGAGGCCTTCATCTATGTGCGGGCCGAATATCCGCTGGCGATCGAGCGGTTGCGCACCGCCATCGGCGCCGCCGAGGCCCGGGGGGTGCTGGCGGGCTTGCCGATCCAGCTGCGCATCGGTGCCGGGGCCTACGTGTGTGGCGAGGAAACGGCCCTGCTCCACTCGATCGAGGGGGGGCGGGGCACGCCCCGGCCGCGGCCGCCCTACCCGGCGGTGTCGGGCCTGTGGGGCCTGCCCACCCTGATCAACAACGTGGAAACCTTTGCTGCCGTGCCGGCCATCTTGCGGGAGGGCGGTGACTGGTATGCCGCCATGGGTACGGCCACCAGTAAGGGCACCAAGGTGTTCGCCCTTTCCGGCGCCATCCCGCACACGGGCCTGATTGAGGTGGAGATGGGCACGAGCCTGCGCACCATCGTCGAGGCCATGGGCCAGAGCCCACCGGGGCAGGTGAAGGCCGTGCAGACCGGCGGCCCCTCCGGCGGCTGCGTGCCGGCGGCGCTGCTCGACACCCCGGTGGATTACGAGAGCCTGCGGTCGCTGGGCTCGATCATGGGCTCCGGCGGCATGGTGGTGATCGATGGGGCGATGGCGATGCCGGAGCTGGCCCGTTATTTCATGCGTTTCTGCGTCGATGAAAGCTGCGGCAAGTGCCTGCCCTGTCGGGCCGGCACGGTGCAGCTGGCCCAGCTGCTGGATCGTTTTGTCGAGCGCCGGGCGACGGCGGCTGATCTGGTGCAGCTCGAGCAGCTCTGCGGAATGGTCAAGGCCACCAGCCTCTGCGGCCTGGGCCAGTCGGCCCCCAATCCGGTGCTGAGCACCCTGCGGTTTTTCCGCGCCGAATACGAGGCTGCTATTGAGGCTCCCATCGCGGCGCCCATCGCCCCATGACAGGGGCCCAGCTTCCAGTGCGGCTCATCATCAACGGACTCGTGGTGGAGGCAGCAGCTGAAGTCACCCTGCTGGAGGCGATCCGCTCGGCGGGCCTGCAGGTGCCCACCCTCTGCCACCTCGATGGTCTCACGCCGGTGGGGGCTTGCCGCCTCTGCCTGGTGGTGATCGAGGGCCATCCCAAGTTGGAGCCCGCCTGCGTCACCGCCGTGGCCGACGGGATGGTGGTGCACACCCATACCCCCGAGCTGGACACCTACCGGCGCATGGCGGTGGAGCTGTTCTTCGCCGAAGGCAACCATGTCTGCGCCGTCTGCGTCGCCAACGGCGCCTGCGAGCTGCAGGCCGTGGCGGTGGAGGTGGGTATGGACCACTCCCGTTTCCCCTACCAGTACCCCCGGCGCCAGGTGGACGCTTGCCACCCCCTGTTCAGCCTGGATCACCACCGCTGCATCCTCTGCACCCGCTGCGTGCGGGTCTGCGATGAGATCGAGGCAGCCCACGTGTGGGATGTGGGCTATCGGGGCAGCTCCTGCTCGATCATCGCCGGCCTGGATCAGCCCTGGGGGGAGGTGGCGGCCTGCACCAACTGCGGCAAGTGCGTCGATGTGTGCCCCACCGGCGCCCTGTTTCGCAAGGAGGATGGCAGCGGCGAGAAGCAGCCCCACCCCGAGCGGGCCCAGCAGCTGGTCGAGGCGCGCACCGAGCACCACTGGCACAACCAATGACCCTTGGCACAACCAATGACCATGGCCTCACCCCCAAAGCTGCGATTCGCCACGGTGTGGCTGGCGGGCTGCAGCGGCTGCCACATGTCGTTCCTCGATCTGGACGAATGGCTCTTTGAGCTCGCCGAGCGGGTGGAGATCGTCTATTCGCCGGTGGCCAGTGACATCAAGGTGTTTCCCGAGGGTGTGGATCTGTGCCTGGTGGAGGGGGCGGTGGCCAACGCCGACAACCTTGAACTCGCCCTGCAGCTGCGGGCCCGCAGCAAGGTGGTGGTCTCCTTCGGCGACTGTGCCGTCAGCGCCAACGTGCCGGGCATGCGCAACCTCTGGGCCGGCGTCGAGGGCGGCAGCCGCCAGAGCGTGCTGGAGCGCGGCTATGTGGAGCTGGCCGACACTGGCGCCCAGCATCCCCACGCCCCGGGCATCGTGCCGGAGTTGCTGGAGCGGGTGCTGCCCCTGCATGAGCTGATCCCGGTGGATCACTTCCTGCCGGGCTGCCCCCCTTCGGCTGAGCGGATCCGGGCGTTTCTGGAGGCCCTGCTGCGCGGCGAGGCGCCACCGATGGAAGGCCCGGCCATGCTGGGTTTTGGCTGAGTGCAAGCTGCGATCAACCCGCCGGGCCGCCCGCCGATGGGACGTCCACCAGACCCGTTTCCAATTCCAGACCAGCCCGACTCAGGTTCCAGCGGTAGATCGCCAGGGCCTCAGCTGAGCGGGCCACCTGCAGGTTGCGCTGGGCCACCAACAGCTCGGTCAGAGAGGAGAGGCCGGCCCTATAGCGCAGCAGGGCATCCTGCACCGACCGTTCTCCCGCCACGATGGCCGCCCGCGCGGCGGCGGTTTGGGCCGTGGCTGCCCGGTGGGTGGCGTACCAGGTTTCCACGTTTTGGATGATGGCCTGCTGGGCCTGCTGGAGGGCGATCTCCGCCTGGGCTGCACGGCGCTGGGCCAGGGCAATCGACTCGCGGCTGAGGCCTCCGTCAAAGATGGGCTGGCGCACGCTGATGGCGGCCCCCCAGTCGACGAAGCTGCCCGAGGCGCTGCCGCTCGTGTTGACGGTTGGCAAAGTCACGCCAGCGTCACTGCTGCTGCTGACAGAGGGGGTAGAGCTGAGGTTTGGAACATTGAGCCAGTTGCCGCTGATGCCCCCTCCCACCAGCAGGCCGACGCTGGGCAACCGTCCAGCTCGGGCCAATTGCACGTTGGCTTGTTGGGCCTGCTGGAGTTGCGAAAGGCTTTCCAGGGCAGGGCGCTGCTCCACGGCTTTGCTGAGGCTGTCGCCCAAGCTGTGGCCCCAAGCCGGATCCGTCTGGAGGGGGTCAGCGGGTTCGACGCGGGATTCGGCCGCCAGATTCAGCACGCGGGCCAGGCCACTGAGGGCGATTTCATGCTGGGCCTGGGCCTCTGCCAATCCCTGCAGGTCTGCTTGCAGCAGGGCCTCGGCTTGATAGGTATCAATGCGTGGGGCAAGGCCCTCACGGCGGATTGCATTTACGTCGCGGAGCAACTGGCGGGACAACGCCAGCGAGCTTTCCCATACCGGAATCTGGGCGGCGCTCAACTGGGCAGAGAGGTAGCGGCTCAAAATTTCAAAGCGGGCACGCCGTTGCTGCTCCTCCTGCTCGGCGCGGGCCGCCTGCAGATCGGCCTGGGCAGCTTGCTTTAGCGGGCTGCGGCCAAAATCCAGCAACGGCATCCGCAAGATCAAACCCAGGTTCACAAAGGTGTTGTTGATCAGGGCCGAACCGTCGGCACCGAGGTTGAGGCTCAGGTCACCGATTGTGGGCAGGTTGGAAATGAAGCCGATGTCAGTGTTCACCTGGGCAAAGGTGCCCAGGGCCACCAGATCTAGTTTGGGCAGAAAACGGGTGCGGGCCAACCCAACCAGGGCCTGGTTCTCCTCCACTTTCAGCACCTGGCTGCGCAGGCTCAGGGACGCGCCCAATCCCAGCTCAAGGGCCTGCTGGCGGCTGAGCACCAGTGGGGGGGTGAGCGCCCGGGCGGCCGGGCCAGTAGCCAGACCCAGGATCACCGCTGTGACTGCCCCCATCCAGCGGGATCGCCGACTCAAAGCTGGGCAAAGGCGTGTGGCCGGTACGATAGAGCCACTGGTTCAGTGATAGGAAAGAAGGTCGGCATGGCAGCAGCTGATTGGGCTCCGCGCCTGCTGCCGATGGCCGTCGTCACCACGATCGCCGCAGCTTGGTCCCTCTCGCCAGCGGTGGCGGTGAAGGTTGAGGGGAGTGCTGTGTTGCTCCAGCCCGACAGCCGCGTGGGGTTCTACGCGCGATCGGCAGGCCAGGTACAGGCGTTGCCCCTTCGCGTCGGTGACGCCGTGCGCCAGGGCGAGCTGCTGGCCAGCCTGAATCGGGTGGATCAGGCGGCGGCGGGTGCTGGGACGGTGGGTCCCAATCCTGCTGCCCTGGTTCGTCAGGGACAGGCCATCGACCGCCAGCAGCAGGCAATCCGGGCCCAGATCGCCACCCTGCGCAGCACCAACCAGCCGGTGCAGAAGCAGCTGCAGGCGCTCGAGACCCTGCGCCGCGATGAGGTCATCCCCCGCTACAGCCCCCTCTGGGTGGGAGCGCAGGACCTGTACTTGCGCAACCAGAGCCAGATCAAGGCGCTGGAGGGCCAGCTTGCCCAGCTCGATGCCAACCGGGCCGAACTGGAGGGGCAGGAGGATGCCCAGGCTGTGCTGGCACCCCGCTCTGGCCGCTTGCTGAGTTTGGCGGTCAGCCCGGGGCAGGCGGTGCTGCCGGGCCAGCGGCTCGGAACCCTGGGCCCCGGGCCCCTGCAAGCCAGCCGCCCGCGCCTGGCCACCGCCTTGTTCAGTGATGCCGATGCGGTGCGCCTGCGGCTCGGTGGGTCGATCCAGCTCGATCCCCTGCTGCAGACCCGGGAGCGCTACGGCGGCACGGCTGAGCGCTACGGCTCTGTCGAGGGAAAAATCGTGGCCATTTCACCTGCCACCGCCGATCTAGCCGAGGTGAGCCGGGTGGTGGGGGATCCGGAACTGGCCCAGAGCCTGATCGCCCGCAGCCGCCAGGCCGCCTTCGGTGAGGGTGGCGACCCCCTGGCCACCGCTGCCGACAAGATCAGCTCGCCGGTGCAGCTGGTGACCGTGGAACTAGAGGGGGCCAGCAGCCCCAGCGGGTTGCGCTGGAGCAGTGGCCAAGGGCCCGATCTGCCCCTGGAGAACGGCACTCCCGCCCGGGCAAAGGTGGAGGTTGAACGGCGTTCCCTGGTGAGCTTCGTGCTGCCGTTCCTGCGCTGGCTTGGCGGAGCAGAGCGATGAGAGGTTTGGTTTTATGAATAACCGCGGGCGTTGGTTGAGCCCCTGGCGTCAGCCAGCTCCCTGGATCGCGCTGGTGTTGCTGGTGATTGCAGCCAGCAGCTCGCCGCCGCGGCTGTGGTTCTGGGTTGCCCTGGTGGTGGTGCTGCTGCTGGTGGGCTGGGCCCGGGCGTTGAGCCCTCCCCGTTCCTGAATGGTGCAACTGCGCGGGGCCTTGGTGATCGCTCTGGCGGTTGGGCTGACCAGTGCCGTTTGCGATGGCCTCAACCTCAGCGGTGAAGCCATCGCCTACGGCGCGGTGATCGCGGCTGTGATCGTGCGACCCGATTTCAGCCGTTGGCCCCTGGCGATCTACCCGGTGCTGCTGGTGGTGCTCGGGTTCTGTATGGCGATCGGCGTGGTGCTGGGGCTCGCCTTGAGCGCGGTGCCCCAGGTGTTTCTGTTCGGGTTGGTGGCGGCGTTGATGCAGCTGTTAGCCCTGCTGCTGCCCGGCAAATTGCGGATGCTCTCGGGCGTTGTGGCGGTGGCTGGCGTGCTGCCGCTACTGAGCAGTGCACCGAGCTGGCGTGACTGGGGCCAGGAGTTGCTGGCCATTGCCCTTGGCATGGCGATCGGCACGGCGCTGCAGCTGGCCTTCTCCCCTGCCGAAACTCCCGCCTCTGAGGCCCCAGCAGAGGAGCCGGCTGAGCCGCCCTTGGCTGAGCGGGTCAAAGCAGGCCTGCAATCGCCGTTCTTCTGGCGCAAGCTCGTGTTTGCGAGCCTGGCCCTGGCCATCGGCCAGGGGGTGGGAGCGGTGACCCCGAAATATCTCTATTTCGGGGTGGTGCTGTTGCTGAACGACAGCATCGGCGACACCCTCGGCCGGGTGCGCGACCGGATGGTGGGTGTGTCGTTAGGCATTCTGATGCCGTTGTTGGTGTTCAACACCCTGGGGACCGGGGCGCTGCAAAACGGCTTGGTGATGGCTGGCACCGCGGCTTTGGTGATGGCGTTGAACAAGGCGAGTTATCTGCGCACGGCGTTGATCTCCAGCGGGGTGGCGTTTGTGGGCTACGGGCCGCTGGTGGCTTGGTATATCCCGAACCGCTGGATTGATTACCTGATGGGCTGTGCCCTGGCCGTGGCCGTGGGGCTGCTGCTGTTTCCCAACAGTGCGCTGCGCCGGTACAACCAACTCAGGGCAGATCCGGCAGCCAGCAGCGAGCAGCTGCAACGGCTGCTGCCGGCGGCGCGGGAGGAAGCGCGCTGGCTCGGGGTGCCCTTGGCTGAGCCGCTCACCCCGGAGCTGTCGGGGGTGGAGGCTTCCTGATGGAGCGCATCCCGCTGCTGCAGCGCCATCACCGGCTTGCGGCTGCCGTTGCCCTGGGCGTGCTGGCCGCGGCCGCACCGGCTTGGGGCCAGGGCAGGCCGCCCCAGGCCCCTGGAGTGTGCCTGGGGTTGCCGGCTCAGCTGGGCATGGCGGTGGCCATGCTGATCCTCACCTCCGTGATTCACACGCTGGTGACGGTGATTCAGGCGGAGTGCACCCACCGGCAACGGCTCGACGCCTGGTGTGCGCCGCGCAGTAGGCGGCGCCTGTTGATGATTCTGGCCATGGCCCTGCTCACGGCGCTGGCTCTGTGGGTGGAAATCCTGCTCTGGGCCCTGCTGTATCAGGGACTGGGCTTGTTTTCGGGGTTGGAGGGCAGCCTGTATTTTTCCGGCATCACTTTCACCACCGTTGGCTATGGCGACATGACCCTGCCAGCGTGCTGGCGCCTGCTCAGCGTTGCAGAGGCGGTGAATGGGGTGTTGATGGCCGGCTGGAGCACGGCCCAGCTGGTGTATGTGGTGCAGCGGATCATCACGATGCGGCTGGAAGTTGAAGGGCGTCTGCCTAGCCACTCCGGCTCCCTTGGTGATGCGCCGGAGTAAGTGCAACCAGCGGCTGGGATCGCGGCCATGCTGGGGTTTGGTTGAATCGGCTTTCGGTTCAGGGAGATCGTTGTGAGCTCGGATTCCACCCCCCGCACGATCACAATCGACCCGGTGACCCGCATCGAGGGCCACGCCAAGATCACCCTGCACCTCGATGACGCCGGCGAGATCGCTGCTGCCCGCTTCCACGTGGTGGAGTATCGCGGCTTCGAGACCTTCTGTGAGGGTCGGCCCTTCACGGAGATGGCGGGCATCACCGCCCGCATCTGCGGCATCTGCCCGGTGAGCCACCTGCTGGCCGCGGCCAAAACCGGCGACAAGCTGCTGGGGGTGCAGCCGCCACCGGCGGCCCGCCAGCTGCGGCGGCTGCTCAATCTGGCCCAGATCTGCCAGAGCCATGCCCTCTCGTTTTTCCACCTCAGCAGCCCCGATTTCCTGCTGGGCTGGGAGAGCGATCCGGCCAAGCGCAATGTGTTTGGCCTGATGGCGGCCGATCCCGAGCTGGCCCGCGCCGGCATCCGCATGCGCCAGTTTGGCCAGCAGATCATTGAGCTGTTGGCAGGCCGCAAGATCCACTCGGCCTGGGCCGTGCCCGGTGGGGTGCGCTCACCCCTCAGCGCCACAGCCCGCGATTGGATCCTGGAACGGCTACCGGAGGCCAGGGCCACCGCGGCCGCGGCACTTGAGCTCTACAAAAAATTGCTGGATGGGCCGCTGCAGCGGGAGCAGCTCACTTTTGGCGACTTCCCGTCGCTGTTCATGGGCCTGGTGGCACCCGATGGCGGCTGGGAGTGCATTGAGGGGGCGATTCGCTTCATCGACAGTCACGGCCGGATCGTGGCCGATGGCCTCTCGGAAGACGATTACGCCAGCTTCCTGGGCGAGGCGGTAGAGAGCTGGAGCTACCTGAAATTCCCCTACTACAAGCCCCTGGGCTATCCGGAGGGGATGTATCGGGTGGGCCCGCTGGCGCGGCTGAATGTGTGCGAGCGGATCGGCACCTCCTGGGCTGATGCGGAGCTGGCCGAGCTGCGCCAGCGCAGCGGCACTGTGGAGAGTGGCGGCCGCATCATCACCTCCTCGTTTGCCTATCACCACGCCCGGCTGGTGGAAATCGTGGCCTGCCTGGAGGGGATCGAGCAGCTGGTGGCCGACGATGCCTTGATGGGCGGCCGCATCCGCGCCCATGCGAGCCTCAACGCCAATGGGGCGGTGGGGGTGAGCGAGGCGCCGCGGGGCACGTTGTTTCACCACTACCGCGTCAACGACGACGGCCTAATCACCCGGGTGAACCTGATCATTGCCACGGGCCAGAACAACCTGGCCATGAACCGCACCGTGGCCCAGATCGCCCGTGAATTCATTCCCACCCCGGTGGCCGCGGGCGCCGAGATCCCCGAGCCCCTGCTCAACCGGGTGGAGGCGGGGATCCGCTGCTTCGATCCCTGTCTCTCCTGCTCCACCCACGCGGCCGGCCAGATGCCGCTGCGGATTGAGTTGGTGGATGCGGGCGGCCGGGTGCTGGCGGAGCGGGTAAGGGATTGAGGGGGCGCTGTGTATGCCATCGAACGGCGTTATGCGGACCCGCATAGCACTCCCCATCTCGGCGGCAAGGGCACGAAAGTGCCTGAGAGAAATGGGATTTATGCGGATCCGCCCAATAACAAGTTAGATGCACAGAGATGTATTCAATACTAGCAAGCCTTGGATTGAAAAACCATAGAAACCCATGTTAATCCCCTGATGACTTAGAGAAGTATCTTGATGCTGGCTAGAGCGCTAGACCCTGTCTAATGCTTCATTCAATAGACTTTGCCCTCTCACGCTTGCCTT
>NZ_JAGQCR010000091.1:0-11398 GCF_024346295.1 Cyanobium sp. BA20m-14 | reverse complement strand
GGGGAGGCGATCGCCGCGATCGTGGCGGCGGCTTCTCCAGACCGGCCGGTCCGCTGGCTCGTCGGCGGTGACACGCGCCAAGAGTCGGTGAGTCTGGGTCTGGCGGCGCTGCCGCCCGAGGCGGAGGGGGTGCTGATTCACGATGGCGCCCGCTGCCTGGTGGAGCCCGAGTTGCTGCAGCGCTGTGCCGCCGCCGTATCCGGCGGGGCTGCCGTGATTGCCGCCACCCCGGTCACCGACACGATCAAGCAGGTGGACGGCGAGGGCACGATCACCGCCACCCCCGATCGCCGCTCTCTCTGGGCGGCCCAGACCCCCCAGGGCTTTCCCGTGCACCAGCTGCGGGCTGCCCACGCCAGCGCCAGGGAGCAGGGCTGGAGTGTCACCGACGACGCGGCCCTGTTTGAACTGCTCGGCTTGCCGGTGCAGGTGCTGGAGGGGCCGCCCTCCAACATCAAGCTCACCACCCCCTTCGATCTCAGCGTGGCGGCAGCGGTGCTCTCGACCAGGCCAGCTGCTCACCAGAGCTGAGTTGCAGCTGGCCGCAGTGTCAGCTGACCGCTGTCGCCATCGAGCTCGGCCATGGCCCCCAGGGGCAAAGCCGCATTGCCGGTCACATGGCCCACGGGCAGCCCAGCCACCACCGGCATCCCCAGGTCGGCGGTGCGCTCACGCAGCACCTGCTCAAGCGAGAAGCAATCTGAATTTGCCCCCCCCGAGCTCCCATCGCAGTCGCTGAATGCCCCCAGGCCGATGCCGCCCAGCTGCTGCAGTGCCCCGCACAGGCGCCAGTGGGTGAGCATCCGCTCGATCCGGTAGGGGGCTTCGCCCACGTCCTCCAGCACCAGGATGGCGCCGCGCAGATCGGGCAGGTGGGGGGTGCCCAGCAGGTGGGTGGCCACGGTGAGATTGGCCGCCAGCAGCGGCCCTTTGGCGCTGCCGCCAACCCAGCCCTCACCCTGCAGGGGGGCGAGGGTTTCGCCGAACAGCACGGCCCTCAACCGCTCCTGGCTCCAGGCGGGCTCGGCTCCCAGGGTGGTCAGCAGGGGGCCGTGGATGGCGCCACCCTGGCCCTGGGCCAGCTGGGCCCAGAGCAGGGAGGTGACGTCGGAGAAGCCCAGCAGCCAGCGGCAGGGCAGGGCCAGGGGTTGCTCCAACAGGCGAGCCGCGCCCCAGCCCCCGCGCACGCAGGCCAGCAGGTCGGCGCCCCGCCGGGCGGCGGCCTCCAGGTCGCCGCGCCGCTCCTGATCGCGGCCGGCCAGGTAGCCCCAGCTCCGCCCAGCCAGGGGGGGGCGCTCCACCTCCAGTCCCCACCCCTCGAGCACCGAGATGCCGGCAGCCAGGCGGGCCAGGGCAGCGTCCCCAATCAGGGCCGAACTGGCTGCCACCATCTGCACCCGGTCCCCGGGCTGGAGTGGCGCTGGCTGCTTCATGGCAGTTGGCCCAGCACCAGGGCGAGCAGCAGCAGACCACCGAGTTGTACCTGGCGGCCGAAATGGCGCCCGAAGGCCGAGCGGGGCAGATTCGGGCGCCTCAGCAGGGCCGCTTCCCACTGCATGCCGGCAGCTGCCACCAGGCCGAGGGGCCAGGTGATCCAGCCAGTGCCCTGGAGTCCTGCCGCCAGGCCCAGGGCCAGGCTGGCCAGGCCGTAGCTGAGGGCCACCGCCAGGGGTGCGCGCTCACCCAGGCTGAGGGCGCTGCTGCGCACGCCGATGGCACGGTCGTCGTCGCGGTCGGCCATGGCATACACCGTGTCGAAGCCGAAGGTCCACAGCAGGGTGGCCAGCCACGCCAGGGCCAGGGGCCAGCCGCCCGCCAGGGAACCCGTGCTGGCCGCCCAGGGGATCAGGACGGCAAAGCCCCAGCAGAGGGCAAGCACAAGCTGGGGATAGGCAAACCAGCGCTTAGCCGAGGGGTAGAGCAGCACCGGCGGCAGGGCGGCGATCGCCAGCACCAGGCAGGCCCCACGGCTCTCCGGCGGCAGGCCCCAGACCACCACCCCCAGGGCTACCAGCAGGGTGAGCAGCAGCAACAGCAGCGCTTCGGCCACGCTGACCCGGCCGTCGGCCAGGGGGCGGGTGCGGGTGCGCTCCACCAGGGGGTCGATTCGCCTGTCCCAGAGGTCGTTGGCGATGCAGCCGGCCGCGCTCACGGCCAGGCCCCCGGCCACGATCCCGCCCACCAGCTGGGCTGGCGGCGGGGCATGGGGGGCGAGCCAGAGGCTCCAGCCGGCTGGAATCAGCAGAATCAAACGGCCACTGGGCTTGTGCCAGCGCACCAGCTCCAGCCAGGCCCGCAGTTGGGAGGAGGCCATGCTCTTTTTCCGTTGCGCCGCACCCTAGGGGTGCCGGTGGGATAGCCCGCAGATGGCAAAGTGGCGCCCTAGCGGCAGCAGCCGAGCCCGATGGACCAGGTCCCCAACCTTCAGCCGGCCGGCCGGCGCCGGGTGGCGGCAATCGACATCGGCACCAATTCGATCCACCTGCTGGTGGCGGAGGTGGATCCCAAGCTCTGCAGCTTCAGCGTGGTGCTGGCCGAGAAGGCCACCACCCGGCTTGGCGACAGGGATCCCCACAGTGGCGATCTGAGCGCTGAGGCGATTGAGCGAGCCTTCCGCACCCTGCGCCACAACCGCGACCTGGCCCTCAGCCATGGCGTAGAGCAGATCGTTACCGCGGCCACCAGCGCCGTGCGGGAGGCCCCCAACGGTCGGGATTTCCTGGTGGCCCTCCAGGAGCAGCTGGGGCTGGATGTGGATCTGGTGAGTGGCCCGGAGGAGGCCCGGCTTATCTATCTGGGGGTGCTCTCGGGCATGGCCTTTGCCGACCGACCTCACCTGATCATCGATATCGGTGGCGGCTCCACCGAACTGGTGCTGGCCGACGGTCGTGATGCCCGCTGCCTCAGTAGCACCCGTATCGGTGCGGTGCGGCTGCAGCGGGAGTTCTGCCAGCAGGACCCGCTCCCCGCCGATCGCCGGGGATTTTTGCAGGCCTATATCCAAGGGGCCCTGGATCCGGCCGTTGCCGAAGTGAAGGCTGCCCTGCGGCCGGGTGAACAGCCGCTGATGGTGGCCACCAGCGGCACGGCGATGGCCCTGGCGGCCCTGGCGGCGGCCGAAGACCCCAAGCCCCCGCTCAAGCTCCATGGTTACCGGCTGAGCCGGGAGCGCATCGACCAGCTCACCGCCCGCCTGCTGGCGATGACCCCGGATCAGCGCCGGGCCCTGAGCGCCATCAATGAGCGGCGCTCCGAAATCATCGTGCCCGGGGCGCTGATCCTGCAGACCGCGATGGCCATGCTGCAGGTGCGGGAGCTGGTGGTGTGTGATCGGGGCCTGCGGGAGGGTTTGATTGTCGATTGGATGCTGCGCAATGGGCTGCTGGACGATCGCTTCGCCTTCCAGAGCACGATCCGGGAGCGCACGGTTCTGCACCTGGCCCAGGGTTTTGGCGTTGACCCCTCCCGGGCCGATCGGGTCGCGGCCCACGCCCTGAGCCTCTACGACCAATCCCGCGGGCTGCTCCACGCTGACGAAGGCCCAGGTCGGGAGTTGCTCTGGGCCGCCGCCCAGCTCCACACCTGTGGCAAGAGCATCAATATTTCGGCCTACCACAAGCACAGCTGGTATCTGATTCGCCATGGCGAGCTGCTGGGCTACTCCGAGCTGGAGCACCTGATGGTGGCGGCGATCGGTCGTTATCACCGGCGCAGCTTGCCGAAGAAACGGCATGAGTCGTGGCAGCTGATCGAGGGCCGCGAGCAGCGGCGCACGGTGAGTTCAATGGCCCTGCTGCTGCGGTTGGCCGCCGCCCTAGACCGCCGGCCGGCCCCGGTAATCGCCGCTTTCCAGGTGCAACGGCAGGACGGCGCCGTGGGCATCGTTCTGCAACCCGTGGCGGCTGCCCCCGGGCAGCCGCAGGTGGATCTCAGCTTGGAGCGCTGGAGCCTGCAGGCCTGCGCTGCCGTGGTGCGGGAGGCCTGCGGCCTGGAGCTCAGGGTGCCGGAGCACTGAAACGCTGCCAGCGCACCTGATCGATCGAGCCGAGGGCCCGGCTCGGTGCGGTGCCCAGCTGGGCCTGCACCAAGTCGGGTCGCCCGGCGAGCACCTGTAGCCCGCCTCCTAGGGGGAAGCGGCGCTCGCCGCTGAAGGTGCCGCGGAAGAGGACCTTGCCTGCTTCGGCCTTCACCTCCAGCCAGCTGGGCTCCTGGCTGCGCAGCACGAGATCCGGGCTGCTGGCGGCGACAGCCGCAGGTTGGGCTGCCGTTGGGACAGCGATGGGGCTGCCGGCAGGCCCAGGCTGGGCGCGCTGCTGCAACCATTGCTGGCGCAGTAAAACCCCTCCCGTTGCCACCCCAGCCAGGATTGCTGCTGCCAGGGCCAGGGGCCTCAGGATCTGTGGGCGTGGGCTTGGGCGTGGGCTGCGGCCAGCTGGCCCTGGGGCGGGCGGGGTTTTAGCCCTGGCGGCCTGGGGCTGGAATGGCCCGCTGGCGCGCAGCATCTGCAGGGGGCCACTGATATCGATTGCCAGGTTGGAAGCCACCCTGCGGGCCTGGGCGATCACGAATACGGCTTCGGGCAGGCGGCTGGCATCAGCAGCCTCTAGGGCCTGGAGCTGCTCCAGGCCCATATTGAGCCGACCAGCTAGCTCGGCAATGCTGAGACCCTGGGCCTCGCGGCCATGGCGGAGGGCCTCCCCTAGGGCTGAAAGGCCGCCAGTCGCGTTATTGGGGGAGGGGGCCGGCAATTGGGTCAGGTCGGCGAAAAGCTGTAGCAATTCTGCCTGCTGGTTGGGGGTCTGACATCGACCCTGCTCAGATGGGCGATACTGGATTCGAACCAGTGACCCCTTCCGTGTGAAGGAAGTGCGCTACCGCTGTGCTAATCGCCCGCACTCCCTGAGCCTAAAACACCGCAGGCAGCCCATCGGCCACCATGGGGCAGAGCCAGCCGCATCGCGTGAGCGCCCAACCCCCTGGAACTGAGTCGCCCCTGGCCCCTTCTGGCGGCCCGGCCCCATTTGACGTTGACGTGCTGATCGTGGGTGGCGGCGTGTGCGGCACGGCCCTGCTGTTCGAGCTGGCCCGCTACACGGACCTCGATCGCCTCCTGTTGGTGGAGCGCTATGACGCCCTGGCCCGGGTGAACTCCAAGGCCTCCAACAACAGCCAGACGATCCATTGCGGCGACATCGAGACCAATTACACCTTGGAGAAGGCCCTGCTGGTCAAGCGCACGGCAGAGATGATCGTCCATTACGCCGATCTGCTCGATCCAGAGACCCGCAAGCGCTGCGTGTTTCGCACCCCAAAGATGGTGCTCGGCGTGGGCGAGCGGGAGTGCGCCTTTCTAAGGGAGCGTTTTGAGCGCTTTTCGCCCCACTTCCCCGCCATGGAGCTGCTCGACAAGCAGCAGATAGCCAGCTGGGAGCCCCAGGTGGGCTTTGTCAATGGCCAAATGCGCCCAGAGGAGCTGGTGGCCATCGGTATTCGCAGCACCTACACCGCGGTGGATTACGAGGAGCTCTCGGCCTCCTTTGTGGCCCAGGCCCGGCAGGCACTGGTCGGCAGCGGCCGCCAGCTCAGCCTCCAGCTCGGCACCAGTGTGGCCGCGATCAGCCCGGAGGGTGAGGGCTATCGGGTGGAGTTGGTTGCCACCGCTGGATGCACCAGCGCTGCAGGCCAGGCTCCGCGCAGTGTCCGGGCTCGCCATGTGGTGGTGAATGCCGGCGCCCACAGCCTGCTGATGGCCCAACGGATGGGTTTTGGTCTGGAGTATTCCTGCCTGCCGGTGGCCGGCAGCTTCTACTTCACCCCCGACCTGCTCCAGGGCAAGGTGTACACGGTTCAGAACGACAAGCTGCCCTTCGCTGCCATCCATGGCGACCCGGATGTGCGAGCCCCTGGCAAGACCCGCTTCGGCCCCACGGCCCTGCTGCTGCCGCTGCTGGAGCGTTATAAGCCAGGCTCGTTCTGGGGGTTCCTGCAGGTGCTGCGGCTGGATTGGGCCGTGCTCGCGGTGTTCTGGCAGTTGCTGCGCACCGCTGACATCCGCAATTACATCTTTAAAAACCTGCTGTTTGAGGTGCCCTGGCTGCGGCGGCGCCTGTTTCTGGCCGATGCCCGCAAGATCGTGCCCAGCATGGAGCTGGGCGACCTCAGCTTCGCGGAGGGCTATGGGGGCGTGCGTCCCCAGCTGATTGACAAGGCAAATCGCAAGCTGATGCTGGGCGAGGCCAGCATCGCCGCCCGCCCAGGCCTGGTTTTCAACGTCACCCCCTCTCCCGGCGGCACCTGCTGCCTCGGCAATGGGGCCCGGGATGTGGCGGCCATCGCCGAGCGACTGGGTTGCCGGTTTGATCGCGACCGGCTGGCCCGGGAGCTCTACGGCGAGAGGGTCTCAGATGCCGCCGCGGAAGAGGTGGTTGTGGCTGGCTGAATAGAGTTTGGAGCGGGATTCGGCCAGCGCCGCCAGGGCAGGACTCACCACGTAGAGGGTGGTGCGAATCAGGCCCCGTTCGCGGCTCACCTGGGCCATCTGGGCCAGGGGCACCACGCTGAGCCATTGGTCGGGCCAGCTCACCCGGTAGCCAATCGCCACGGGGGTGTCGGCTGGGTAGTGGCGCAGCAGCTCGGCCTGCACCTCCTCGACATGGCGGGCGCTGAGATAGAGGCAGAGGGAGGCTCGCAGGGCTGCCAGGTGCTCCAGGGCCTCGCGCTCGGGCACGCCCGTGCGGCCACCGGTGCGGCTGAGCACAATCGTCTGCACCAGCCCGGGGATGGTGAGTTCGCTTTGCAGGGCCGAGGCGGCAGCCTGGTAGGCACTCAGGCCCGGCACCACCTCAACGGCGATACCGGCATCGGCCAGGCGGCAGATCTGCTCGGCGATGGCGCCGTAGAGGCAGGGGTCGCCGTCGTGGAGCCGCACCACGGTCTTGCCGGCGCGGGCCCGATCCAGCACCACTGCCAGCACCTGCTCGAGGGTGAGGCTGCTGGTGCGCACCTGTTCACAGCTCGCCGGAGGTAGGGCAGCGATCTGGGGATTGACCAGGGAATCGGTCCACACCAGCACCTCCGCCCGCTCCAGCAGCCTGGCCGCGCGCAGGGTGAGCAGGTCGGGGGCGCCGGGGCCCGCACCCACGATCCAAACGGTAGGGCTGGTCAAGCAGAAACTCCACTGGGGTCGGGTAGGGGGCGGTGGCGGCCGTACAACCACCAGAGGCCAGCACCGCCCAGGCCGATTAGCAGCAAACTCACGAGCTGGGCCATGCGCAGGCCGCCCTCACAGAAGGGCGGGGCGGCGAGCAGGCAGAGGGGATCGGTCCTCAACCCCTCGATCCAAACCCTGCCGCTGCTGTAGGCAAGCAGATAGACGCAGCTGAGGGTCCCTGGCAACAGCTGGATGCGGCCCCTGCTGGCGGCGCGGAACAGGAGCAACAGCAGGATGCAAACCCCCAGATTCCAGATGGATTCGTAGAGGAAGGTGGGGTGAAAGTAGGCCTGGTCGAGAAATTCGCTGGGCCGGAAAGGCAGTGGAATGAACAGCTTCCAGGGCAGATCGGTGGGCAGCCCGAAGGCCTCTGAGTTGAAAAAGTTGCCCCAGCGGCCTATGGCCTGGCCCAGGGCGACCGCGGGCACCAGCACATCCAAAAGGGGCCAGAAGGGCTGCCTGCGCCAGCGGCAGAAGAGCACCGCAGCGAGGCTGCCACCGAGCAGGGCGCCGTGGATGGCGATGCCGCCGCGCCAGATGGCCAGGGCATCGAGCCAGTTGCCGCCGTACTGTCGCCATTCCAGGAGCACGTAATAGAGCCTGGCACCCAGCACCGCCCCCAGCACCAACAGGGGCAGAAGGTCTGCGATCAGGGAAGGTTCGATGCCGCGGGCCCGGCCAAGCCTGGTGGCCAGGGTGAGACCCAGCAGCACGGCGATGGCGATTAGCAGCCCATACCAACGCAAGGCAATGGGACCCAGCTGGAAAACCAGGGGCCCCGGGGAGGTGAAGATGGCAAGCACGCTGGTCAGACGATGCCTTCTGCGGCCTGGACTTTCTCCACCTGACGCTTCTTGAGCACCAGCATGATCTGGGCCAGGGCGATGGCGGCGAAGAAGGCCAGCAGCCCGTAGATCCGCACGGGGTTCTGGAGCACCACCTCCGCATCGAGCTGGCCAAAGCCGCCGACGTTGGGATCGTTGGTGATGGCCGCACCGGCCGTGACCGCATCGCCCACGGCGACCGTCAGGGAGGGGCCGGCGGGCACGGTTTCGGTGGCCGTGCTGCCATCAGGGGCGGTTATCTCCACCAGGGAGGAGCCATTGTCTCCGGCGCTGATCGCCGAAACGCTGCCAGTCACAGGCGCATTGAACACACCGTTATTGCTCTTTTCACCGGTGGGGTACACCTGGCCCCGGCCCCGGTTGCCGCCCACGTGGATCTGGTATTTACCGAAGTGGATGCTGCTGTCGGTGGCGGGATCGGGGGAGAGGATCGGAAAGACAATCTCCTGGTGCTGGTCGCCGGAAATTGGACCCACCAGCAGGATGTTGGGCTGGTCGTCGGAGTATTGGGTGTAGTAGATGCCCGCTGTTTCCTCCTTCAATTCATCGCTGAGCCGGTCTTGGGGGGCCAGGGTGAAGCCATCGGGAAGCATCACAACCGCACCTACGTTCAGGCCTGCGGGGCTGCCGTCACCGGACACCTGCTGCACGCTGGTGTCGTAGGGGATCTCCACCACCGCCTTGAAGACGGTGTCTGGGAAGATTGCCTGGGGCACTTCGATTCGGGTGGCCTTCTTGGCCAGATGGCAGTTGGCGCAAACGATCTTGCCGGTGGCTTCCCGCGGGCTGGCGTAGTTCTGTTGGGCCCAGAAGGGGTAGGCCCAGCTGGGGCTGGCCCCGGTCAAAAGCACGGCAAAGGCGATCAGGGAGCCGAACAGCAGGGAGAGGGAACGACGCATCACGGGATCAGGCGACAGACGGGAAGGGGAAACGGGGATCGGGGGATCAGGCCCACCAGGGCTTGTCGCCGGTGCGGAAGTCGGTTTCGCTCCACTGGCTCATGAAGACGGTGTCGTTTTCCACCGCAACGTGGGCCAGGGCCAGGGAGAGCGGGGCCGGGCCGCGCACCACCTTGCCGGTGGCGTCGTACTGGGAGCCGTGGCAGGGGCACATAAACTTATTGGCCCCGCTGTTCCAGGGCACCACGCAGCCCAGGTGGGTGCAGATGGCGTTGATGCCGTAGCTGCCGATGGCATCGCTGCCCTCCACCAGCAGGTAGGTGGGGTCACCCTTGAGTCCCTGCACCAGGCTGCGGTCGCCTTCCTTGTGGGTGCTGAGCCAGCCGCTGGCCGTAACGGTGTTGCCCAGCTCATCCTTGGCGGTGGTGCCGCCGCCGCTGCCGGCGGCCTTGGGGGGGATGAAGTAGCGGGCCACCGGATAGAGGGCGCCCAGGGCCACGCCAGTGACCGACCCGAAGGTCAGCAGATTCATGAACTGCCGACGACCCATTCCGGGGACATCACCATTTGAGGCGCCAGTGGAAGCGCTCGCAGGCAGCTGGGTCATGTCGGCTTGCCGGGACAACGTGTTGCCCATTATGAACCTTGCCTGTGCGGCCAGGAGCCCGCCTGGGGCCTCTCAGCGGTGGCTGCAACATGCTGTTGTGCAATCCCTTGCCGCCAGCGTCGCGTGAGCCCTGGTCTGCCCCTGCCTCCCAGCCCCATGCCGGTTCCCGGCGAAGGCGATGGAACTCTCTCGGGCCAGGAGGTTTGGGACCTGTTGCTGGCCCGCTGGCAGGTTTCCTACGACCTCCAGCTGGTGCAACGGCGGGGCCGCATCTATCTGCAGGTGATGTGGGCCTACCTGGAGCAGCAGTCCTTTCCGCTGAGCCAGGAGGGTTATCTCCTCAAGCTGGAGGAGCTCAGCGGGCTGCTCAATGGTCTGGGGGTGGCGGGCCAGGTGCGGCACTGGCTGCTCACTACCACCGACAAGCCCAGGCAGGGGCGGGCGATGGGACTGGCCTTAGAGATTCCTGCCGGGCGGGCCAGCGAGTTTCTGCTCTAAGTCGGGATGCTCTGAATCGGGCTGCTCAGGCGGGGCGCAGCCTTTCACTCAGGGCCACCAGGGCGATGCCCACCAGGTAGAGGGCCGTGATGGCGCCGGAGAGCAGCAGCATGGTCACCGGATCGGTGGAGGGGGTGAGCACGGCCCCGGCCAGGGCGCTTGCCAGCACCACCCAGCGCCAGCCCGAGATCATGGCCTTGGCCTGCACCAGCCCCAGGGCACCC
This sequence comes from Cyanobium sp. BA20m-14, assembly GCF_024346295.1. Taxonomy (NCBI): domain Bacteria; kingdom Bacillati; phylum Cyanobacteriota; class Cyanophyceae; order Synechococcales; family Prochlorococcaceae; genus Cyanobium; species Cyanobium sp. BA20m-14. Next base: position 1,115 of record NZ_JAGQCR010000091.1, on the reverse strand, counting down.
AGTAGCAGCTGCAGCACGGGCAGCTGGAAGGCCAGGCCCGTTGCCACCATCAGCAGCAGCACGAAATCCAGGTAGCGCTCAATCGACCAGCTCGGCTCCACCACGTCAGCGCCGTAGCTCACCAGAAAGTTCAGGGCCGCAGGCACCAGGGCCCACCAGGCGAAGGCCAGTCCGGCCGCAAACAGCACGGCTGAGCCCGCCACCGCCGGCGCCACCAGTCGCCGCTCCCTGCGGCTGAGACCGGGCAACACAAAGGACAGCCCCTCGTAGAGCACATAGGGGAGGGCCAGGCTGAGCCCCGCGTAGCCAGCCACCTTCAGCGATACGAACAGAAATTCCCCTGGCGCCAGCTGCAGAAAGCGGATGCCATCGGCCGGCATTTCCAGCAGGCGCACCAGTGGCTTGACTGCCAGCAGGCAGCCAGCGGCGCCCAGCAGCACCGCCAGCAGGCTGCGCAGCACCCGCCGGCGTAGCTCCTCGAGATGGTCCACCAGGCTCATCTCCACCTCCCCAGGAAACTCCTCGAGGTTTGGTTGACTGGCCAGCCGGATGGGGGGCGGAGCTGGCTGGGGCAGATCCGGACTCCCTGGTTTGGCTGGATCGGATTCGGCGCTCATGGTGACAGTTCCCCTAGCAGGCTAAGAGCGCGCTGGGGCTCGCCCCAGAGCACGGTGCCGCCGCGATGGCGCACCGTACCGGGCGCGGCCCCGGGAATGCGCTGTAGGTCTTCGGTGGGAACCATCACCACCGGGACCCGCAGGTTGCCCCGGCCGCGGCTGAAGTGGGCCGCCAGATCGGCGGCGGCCTGCAGATCGCCCTCGTTGGCCAGCCGCTGGGAACTCTTCAGCACCACATGGCTCCCCGGCACTTCCTGGGCATGGAACCAGATATCTCCGCGGCGGGCCTGCCGCAGGCTGATCCAGTCGTTTTGGCGGTGGTTGCGCCCCACCTGCAGGGGCAGGCCGGAAGCGGTTTGCAGTTCCAGGGGCTGGGGCACGCCTTCGACCGCGGAGCCGGGCCTGGCCCGGCGGGGCACGCTGCGGCCAGGCAAACCGCCCAGGGTTTCTAGGTCAGCGGCAAGGCCCAGCACCTGGTTGAGGCTTTCTGCCTGATCG
>NZ_JAGQCR010000090.1:0-11405 GCF_024346295.1 Cyanobium sp. BA20m-14 | reverse complement strand
AGGCGCAGGGCACCGAGCGCCAGAAACAGCGCCAGCACCACCGGGATCTCCTTGGGCAGCACCGCCAGCGCCAGGGCCAGGGCCGCTAGCAGCGCCGTGCTCCAGTCGCCGCTGAGGCCGCCCTGCAGCACGGCCAGCGCCGCGCAGAGGGCCAGGGCCAGCAGGCTGAGCCGGGCCGTGAGCCGGCGGGTGTGGCGCTGGAGACGTGTCGGGGGCGGCACCACCTCTGCCAAGCTGCGGCCGATCTGGCCGAGTTCGGTGGCCTCCCCCACCGCCACCACCGTCGCCCAGCCCCGACCGCTGGCCACCAGCGAGCCGGCCCGCAGCAGATCACCTGGCTGCTCGCGGGCCACCGGCAGCGATTCCCCCGTTAGCAGCGATTCATCCAGCCACAGGCCCACCCCCTCCAGCAGCTGCGCATCGGCGGCCACCCGGTCACCCTCCTCGAGCCGCAGGTGATCCCCAGGACGTAGCTGCTCGGGAGGGAGCTCCAGCTCCACCCCATCGCGGCGCACATGAGCCAGTGGGGCGGAGAGACGCGCCAGTTCCGCCAGGGCGCGCCGGCTGCGGCGCTGTTGCCAGGCATCCAGAAGGCTGATGCCAGCCACGAACACCAGCAGAATCGCCGCCTCCTGCGGTTCACCGATCAGGCCGTAGATCAGCGCGCAGGCCAGCAGCAGCAGGTTGGTGGGCTCCAGCACAGCGGGATCGCGCTTTGTCTGATGCTGATCAGGACTGTCGGCTTTGGCCCGGCAAGAGGGCGGCGGCCGCGATCAGCAGCTAAGCCCAGCCCTTCTGGCGCACCATGTCATCAGTCCAGCCCCTGAATTAGCTGCAGGCGAGCAACGGGATGCAGTTCACCCCGGCGTGATGCCGAAACCAGTGGCAGGTCATGCAGACCTTGCGGCTGCGGGTCTTGAGCAGCACCACCTCATCGAGGTAGGTCCACTCCGCGATCGGGAGATCGAGCCGGGCATTGAGTGCTGCGGGTCGGGGGAGAGGGATGCCCACAAACAACTCATGTGCGCACACCTGTACTAGCACAGTTGGCGAGCTTTGCCCCCTTCCCCTGGCGCTGGCCATAGGTGGCTCAGGGGACGCTTAGCTCCTGGTAGTCGCCCTCTTTGATGACGGCAACCGCGCACTGGATCTCGCTAGTGAACTGGCGAATCCTGGGCCAGCTGGTCGTCGTCAGCACAAGAATTGCGATCCTGCGCCCGGTCAGATTTTGCTGATAGCAGAGGTTGGTGTCGGTAGTGATCAGCAGCTCATAGCCCTCCTGCTCTGCAAGATTGATCAGCTCCCCGTTTGTGACGGTGGACCAGCCCAGCTCGTAGGCCGTAGCCACGAGGTGGTCAGCAAGTGAGCGCCGTAGGGGAACCGGTGTTCCCTGGTCAAACAGGATCCACACTCAGGCCACGGCCGCAGCCGTACTCCGGGCGGCATGCTCCAGCACTAAGCGGGCTTGCTCCTGCGTCACCCCAGGAAAGAGCTCAACAAAGTCCGTCACTGAGATCCCGTCTTCCAGGTTTTCGAACAAAGCCGCCACCGGGACCCTGGTGCCGAGAAAAACCCAGGCACCGCTTACGCGCCGGGGATCTTGCTCCACCGCGGTGCAGACAGCCCACCCGAGTGCGCTTTGATCGCTCATGCCCCAATCCTGGCCGACTATTGAACGGTAGTTACCCCACAGCATGGCGTTGGCGGCAAAGCAGCTCTTTGGCCATCTCCTGCTGGTGTTGATTTGCCGAGCGCACCTATCGGTGCGACACCAGAAACGTCTCGAAGCAGTCGTGGTGCTGTCGCTGGCAGATCCGGTAGGGAATCGAAGCGGCCTCGGCCGGCAACTTCAATCGCTTGCGGAATGCCTTGGTGAAGCCCTCCAGAGCAGTGCGGGGCAGATTCCGATCGATAGCCATCCCCATCCGGTTGACATCGACCTGCCGCCCATGATCCTGGCCCGCTGCTTCCCAGGTTGCTGCAGCGCTGAGGTTCAGGCCGGTCAACAGGAATGGATTGGGCGCAATCTCTCAGTTCTGCCTGATCAGCGGGAGGATCCGTACGCACGCACGGCGTTCATCTGCTAACACCAGGGCTCCTTGCTCAATCTCGTCGGCGTAGACCAGAAGCACTAAGAGCACCAGAGTGCCGATCGCTTCCGGCAGCACATTGAGGCAGCGGACCTGCAGCACGCTGGGACCCTCGGCGCCGCTGAAGGCCAGCATCGTCCCGAAGTCCAGGTCGTGCGTGAACACGGTGTAGTCGTATGCAATAGCCCATTGCATCAGAACCGTATCTGGAGCCCTCGGGTCACCCACCTCTGACCAATGCACCGCCGTATGGCCGGCGGCCTGGAGGAGCGGGATCCATTCGGTCGAGAGGCTGTTGCGTTGAACCAGCCATATCGACCAGCAACCTGGCCATCAGCTCAGGACCAGTGCCTCTTCCCGCTCTTCCATCCGCCAGGCGGCGTAGGCCAGAGTCTCATCGATGTCGGCTGGTTCAAGCAGCGGGTAGGCCTGCAGGATGCGCTCAAGGCTGCTGCCGTTGGCAACCAACCCCACGATGGTGCCCACCGTGATGCGCAGCCCACGGATGCAGGGCTTGCCGCCCATTACGGCGGGATCGTGGCTGATGCGCGGGAAGGCCATGGATCAATCGTAGGCAGACGCGGCCGTTTCACCGCCTCAGTCGACGGGCGCTGCAGTCCGACTGGGAGGGTGCTGATTTGCAGAGCGCACCTATCGGTGCTGATTTGCAGAGCGCACCTATCGGTGCGACACCAGAACCGTCTCGAACCAGTCGTGGTGCCGCCGCTGGGAGATCCGATCGGCCTTAGGTGATGTGGCCATTCAGGGATTACCGCATCGTGCGGGAGTCCGGCCACTTGATCCTTAGCAATGAGCGCGCAGGCCGAGGACCGGATCCTGGAGCAGCTCGGCCGCCTGACGAAAGCGGCCGCGATCGAACGAGAGCAGTTCAACTCCGCCCTGCAGCAATCTCTCGAATTGCTCCCCAGCGGCCAGGCGTGCCTCAGCACTGAGGCAGTGAAGGCGCTGCTTCATGCCCAGGGCGCTGTGGGTTTCGGTGATCAGCCAGTCACTGCTGATCAAGGGTTCGCGGCACTGCGCTCTTCTGGGGTCAGCAGAGCCACCACGACGCTGGTGTCGAGATAGATCATCGATGGGTCAGCGTCAACCAGCGTTCACCGCTACGGCATTCCTCGATCACGGAAGGGGTGAGTGGCATGGTGGCCTGAAGCTGGCGCAGATCAGTGGCCAGGGCAGAGCGATCCAGCCTGCGCAGAGGCTCCAGGCTCAGGCGGCCGTCTGGTCCAACGACGATGTCGATCTCATCGCCTTCCTGCAGCCCGGCCTGACGCAGGCATGCGGCCGGGAGCCTGACCGCCAGGCTGTTCCCCCAGCGCCGGATCGCCTACGGGAAATGATGGCTGGCGTCAGCTGAAGGACCTTGGGGCGTGGACTGTGTCAAGGAACGACTTGGGCCGTTCCCGGCCAGCTGTAGAGACATGTCCTTACGTCCGGTTTGTGGCTTCCACGTTCTCAAGGTGCCACTGCAGTGGCCCCGGCCTGGGTACAGCCCCATCGCCAGAGCTGCGCCGGCAGCCTCAATAACCATCAAGGCGGACTAACGTGATGTAAGTCCAGCTTTGCGGTGCAACTTGCTATGGCCGTCACCCCTTACCGCGTTACCCCGGCCCGACTCGGCAATTCTTCTGGCCTGCGGCTGCCTGCAGCCTTCTACCGGGACCATCCCCAGTTCGCCGGTGTTGCCGGCCAAATGGAGGTTCTGGACGACACCACGCTGTTGCTGCGCCTGGAGCCAGAAGAGCCGCAGCAGGGAGAAGCAGAGGAGGACAGCCTGCTGCTCGGGCTCTTCCTCGATTTCCTCAGCCGACAGGCACTCACGAGCGATCCGGGCCCGGTGCTCTACACGGAAGCCATGGCGGCAGGCGACGAGGAGCTACTGGACGGCGTGACGGTTGAGGCCGCAGACGAGCCGCTCGGTGTATGACTGCGCCGCTGGTTCGCCATGGCTGGGAGATCGCCTTCCAGCCCCAGCTGTTTGCGCGGCAATACGCCGAGCTCAAAGCCGAGGTGAGACGACTTAAGCAGGAGCTCGATCCCCAGGCGTTCGCGCAGCATCCCCAGGTGAAGTTGTTGGCGGCGGTGATGGAGGGGATCAAGGAACGGATCGCGGCCGATCCCTACGCCAGCCGCTTTGCTCTCACGGGCCCGCTGCGGCGCTATGGCCGGCTCAAGGGCCTGGGTCTGCCGGATCGCTACCGCCTGTTCTTTCGCCAATTTGAAGCGGAGGGCCGCCGCATGCTGCTGATCCTCTGGCTGGGCTTCCCCCGCAAGGACGGCGACCGCAACGACGGCTACGCCGTGTTCTCGCGTCTGGTGCAGCGCGGTGAGCTGCCGGAGGACTGGCAGAGCCTGCAACGTGAGCTCGACGCCGGCTGAGAGAACAACCCCCAGCTGGAAAGCACCCAAACGATTACCGCAGTCGAAGGCGAGACTTTGACCAGCGTGGCGGGGGAGTGTTGCGACCGGTAGCTCATGCCGCCACCAGGCCCAGGTGCTCGACGTAGCGCTCGAAATCGCGATCACTGAATAGCAGCGGCAGGTTGGCCTCGTAGCCGAAGACTTCTGCACAGCAGTTGCAGGCGGTGGCGATGATCCCGTGGATCGTCCTGCGCACCGTGATGCCCCGGCTGCGCAGCTGCCGGTAGTTCTCCGCCGCTTTCCAGGGGTTGCTTCCCTCCAATAGAGGCAGCACAGCTAGGGAACGGAAGAGTTGCCGTGCTGTTGCTACATCTTCTCCTGCCGGAAGCCCTGCAGCACCTCCACCAAGATGAGGTCGCTGATCGCTAGCGGCGTCACCCCGAGCAGCGCATCCAGTCGATCCAAACCGAGGTATCAACAACGATCACGGCTGCTTGGCTGCAGGCTCCTCATCCAGGCGTTGGGCCTCCAGATCACCCTCCCAGTCCAGACACCCTCGGAAAGCGCGAATTTCTCTCTGCTGCTGCAGCTTGACCAGGGTGCGCAGCCCTAACTCCACGGCTTCCCGCTTGCTTCGGGCACCGCTGGCCTGCATCGCCTGCTTCATCAGGGCATCGTCGATGACGATGTTGGTGCGCATGCCGGCCCTAGGGGCGATGTGTAGAGATTAGGCCTGTGATACACATCTGGGCTGGGGTTCCTGCTCTCTACGACCCTGTCGGCGGAGGCCTCAGGCACTCAACTGCCAGGGATGCCGATGTCGTTATTCCAGAACTGCCACGGCAGCCCGATGTGGGCATGCACCGGTTGGCCAAGACGACCTGGCGGGAAACCGCCATGGCCTAGGCCCTTCACATGCCGTTACAATTCGCGTAACAATCTGAAACACCCATGACTGACTCCTCCTCCCGTTTTGGCTTCGTCGCCTTCGCCGAAACCTGGAACGGCCGCCTGGCCATGCTCGGCTTTGTGATCGGCCTGGGCACCGAGCTGCTCACCGGCCAGGGCATCCTTTCCCAAATCGGGCTCGGTTGATCACCATGGGCCCCGACTTTTACACCACCCTGACCCTGCTTCTGTTTGGTGTCTGGCTGATCAGTGCCCTGGTGCTGCAGCCCAATATTGCCGACTGACTCCAGCGCGCTTCCGCTTCGTTTCACACACCCCAAGAGATCCCCATGACCAACACCCCCGCCAACGACCAGCTCGTCAATAACAGCGCCGAACAGCTGACCCTCATGGAGCAGCTCAAGAGAGCTGAACTGTTTAACGGCCGTGCCGCCATGCTTGGCATTATGATCGGCATCGTGGTGGAAGGCCTCACCGGCTTTGGCATCGCCCACCAGATCGGCCTCGGCGCCTTGGTGGATGGCTACGCCGCCTGCCGCACCCAGTTCCTTCCCTTCTGCTTCTGAGCCCCTGCGCGGTTCTCGCACCCACTGCCCCCGGCTTTGCCGGGGGCAACTCGCTAAAGGGCGGCCTGCGGGTCGACTCGATCAGCAGGTGGGCCAGCCAGGTGCCTATCAATCGGGGCTCAGCGACCCGATCGCCGATGCAACGGCTGATGGCTTGCTCGGTCTCGGCCAGCTCCCGAGCTCGGCCGGCCCACGAGCATGTTGCGCACAATCCCTTCTGTGGTCTCGCGGGGGCTGGGCAGGAGAGGGATCTGCATCGGCTCCACTTTGCCCGTCCTCTCAACCATCGGGGGTGACGGCGACATCGCCTTCCAGCAACAGGCAGATTTCCTGCTCGTCGTAGATCCAGGGGAACGCACTGATCTCACAGCCTCAGGTGGGCCAACTGGTCAGGCCCAGGCTCTGCAGCTGAGCTGGATCCGGATTGGAGGTGACCGTGAAGCCGCTGGCCATAGCTGCCTGGATGAGAACCAAGGGTCATTGCATTGTCCGCTCCCAGCCCTGCGAGGAGCCGCTTCCGGGGGATGCCTCGGGCACTCAACTCCAAGGCTCCACCGGTCCCCGGGCAGGGTTGAAAAGAAAGGTTGTGACATCGATGCGGTGGGTATGGTCGTCGATCGCCTTCTTGCCGCCGCAGGCGAAATCGAGCATCAGCTGGGCGCCGCGATACGGGGTGGCATTCAGCGGCGCACCGGCACCAGCTGCATACCGACCGGCGCCAGTGCGATCAGCGCCAGCTTGATGTGCTGAATGCCGAAGGGAATGCCGATGATCGTGACTAAGCAGGCCAGCGCTGAACTGAGGTGGCCGATCGCCAGCCACCAGCCGGCCAGCAGGAACCAAATCACATTGCCCACCACCCCGAAAGGTCCGGTACCGAAGTCGTTGCGTCCGGTGAGCTCCCGCCTGCTCACGGCCTCATTCCCAAACGGCCAGAAGGAGTAGTTGCCGATCACAAAGCAGGCCCGGGCCCAGGGGAGGCCGACGATCGTGATCGCCGCCACAAGACCGGCCAGCCACCAACCGAGGCCCATCAAAACTCCCCCAAGTACAAACCAGAGCACGTTGAGCAGAAAGCGCAGCATCGGATCTTCCGCGGTGCTCCCAGCCTGGCAACACGGGAGAGCGAGCGCAGCCCGCACGGGGGCCCGCAACACCACAGCCGTGATGGGTGATGTCCTCCTCCATCTTTTCGACCCCTGCTTCCAGTGGCGCCAACAGTGGCGCTGCTTCAGGCCCCCTGGCCTCTGCTGGCCGAGGGCAGAGCTACCGCCAGCAGCAGCAACCCAACCAGGGGCCTGCTGGTTCGCTGTCTCCACCAGTTGCTGTAAAAGCTTGCCCTAACTAGCTTTTATTCTCTATATCAAGCTAGTTGCTAACAGGAGGTGTACAGACAGGCCAGGTTCCCTAGGCCAGGTTGGACAGGCCGGTGGCTAACCCGCTGGCCCCGATCTCCCGGTCGAGGACCACGGTGATGTCGGTGAAGCCTTATCACCGGTTGTGGAGGCCCTGGCTCAACATCGCCGCATCGGCAAGCCTGTTCTCAATAGCATCACCCCATGGCGATCCTCGGCGACGGAACCGTGCTGGCCCCCCTTGCTGAGGCCGCTTACCGCCTCTGCCCTGGCCTGGAGCAGCTGTGCCGGATCTGAAAGGCATCCCGCCGGCCCCGGGGCCGGATCTGCTGGTGGTGGGCAGCGGGCTGGGGGGGCTCTGCGCCGCCGCCATGGCCGCCCGCCATGGCCTCGAGGTGCTGGTGCTCGAAGCCCACGACCAGCCCGGCGGCGCGGCCCATGGCTTCCAGCGCCAAGGCTTTGCCTTCGAATCCGGGCCCTCCCTCTGGAGCGGGCTGGGAACCTGGCCCAGCAGCAATCCGCTGGCCCAGGTGCTGCGGGCGATCGGGGAGGAGGTGCCGGTGCACAGCTACCACGAGTGGGGCCTACTGCTGCCCGAGGGCCAGCTGCGGGTGGGTGTGGGCCTGGAGCCCTTCCTGGCCGTGGTGCGCGATCTGCGCGGAGCTGCCGCCGCCGACGAATGGGCCCGCTTCATGCAGGTCCTGCAGCCCTTCTGCGCCACCGCCCGCTCCCTGCCCCTGCTGTCCCTGCGGCCGGGCCTTGGTACGGCGGCCGTCCTCGGCAGCCAGGGTCTGGGGCTGCTCGCCCAGGCGGGCAGGCTGGCCCAGCTGGGGGGTGCCTTCGGCCCGCTCGCCCGCCGCCACCTGCGGGATCCCTTCCTGCTCCACTGGGTGGAACTGCTCTGCTTCCTGATCTCCGGGCTGGGGATGGAGCAGACCAGCGCTGCGGCGATGGCCACCATGTTCGGCGAGTGGTTCGAACCCGATGCTGCTCTGGACTACCCGATCGGCGGCAGCCCCGCGGTGGTGGAGGCCCTAGTGCGGGGCCTGGAGCGCCACGGCGGACGGCTTCAGTGCCGCTCTCCGGTGGCGGAAATCCTGGTGGAAGGTGGCAGGGCCTGCGGGGTACGGCTCACCGGGGGCGAACGCATCGCTGCCCGGTTGGGCGTGATCGCCAACCTCAGCCCCTGGGATCTGCCGGCCCTGCTCCCAGAGGGCTCCGTTTCCGAGCGCTGGAGGAGGCAGCGGCAGGCCACCCCGGCCTGTGCCAGCTTCCTGCACTGGCACCTGGGCCTGCGCGGCGACGACCTGGCTGAGCTGCCGATCCATCACGTCTGGGTGGGGGACTGGCAGCGGGGCATCGGCGCCGAACGCAACATGGTGGTGCTGTCGATGCCGTCGCTGCTGGATCCCTCCCTGGCGCCCCCGGGGCATCAGGTGCTGCATGGCTACACCCCCGCCAACGAACCCTGGGAGCTCTGGAGGGAATTGGAGCGGGGCAGTGCCGATTACGAACGCCTCAAGCAGGAGCGCTGCGCGGTGTTCCACCAGGTGTTCGATGGCGTACTGCCCGATTGGCGCGAGCGGGTGGTGATCGAGCTGCAGGGCACCCCCCTCACCCACCGCCACTTCCTGCGGCTGCACCAGGGCAGCTACGGCCCGGCCTGGCCCGCCGATCGGGGGCCGTTTCCCGCCGGCGCCACTCCTGTGCAGGGGCTAGTGCTCTGCGGCGCCGGAGTGTTGCCCGGCATCGGCGTGCCGCCGGTGGCCGTGAGCGGCGCCATGGCGGCCCACCACTTCGTGGACGCCCGTCGCCAGCGGCGACTGCTCCAGGAGGTGGGAATCCTGGCGGCCTGAGCCGCAGAGCTCGAGCAGGCGCAAGGGCTGCTCCCAAGCTTCCTCTGGGCAGATCAGATCCCAGCAGCTGCCGAACTGCTGTGGTGGCCGGGCCGGCCTTGGGCTGCCTGGTGCTGCTGGAGCGGAGCAGATTGGAGGTGGCTTGCATCGCAGGAAGGAGAAAAAACGACCCACTCGCGCCACTAAGTCGCAGGGACAAGGCCGTCCAGTTGGCAACGAAAGGTGCACTCAGTAATTCTCACCGGGCGCTCGCCTTGGGCTTGCCCCTGCTAGCCCACTAACAGCGGTGACGGGGCCGCAGGACGAGCCCCAAACGGGAAAGGACAGGAGAAAGCTCTCCTTGCGGAACTGCCCATTCGGCAGCCGGCAATCCCGAAACAGAGGCACCGCTGTAAATAGCATTGCTACCGAGGCTGTGATGGGGCCATGCGTGATCTAGTGGTGCGCAGCGTGGATGACGCCCTGATCCAGGCGCTCAAGAAGCGTGCTGGTGCCCATGGCCGCAGCCAGGAAGCGGAACTGCGGGCGATCCTGTCCGCTGCGCTGCTGAGCCCACCGCGGCGCAACCTGGCGGAATTACTGGCTGCAATGCCGGATGTCGGCGTGGATGCCGATTTCCAGCGCCTGGACGATCAAGCAGGGGCCCGTGATGTTTTTGATTGACACCAACGTGATCAGCGAGGCCCGCAAGGGGCGCCGCGCTGTTTCTGGCGGCGGTCACCAACGGTGAGCTGAGCCGCGGGGTGGAGTTGATTCGACACCGGGGGGATCAACCGCAAGCTCAACTGCTGGAGCAGTGGCTGGCTGAGGTTTTGCAGACCTACAGCGATCGGGTGCTGGACCTTGATGGCGATGGCAGCGATCTGCTGCACGACCTCACCGTGGTGACGCGCAACATTGATGACCTCGCCGGCTGCGGAGTGCGGCTGCTGAATCCGTTTCAGCCCCCGCCGTGATGCACTACCTCAGCTTGATGGTTCCCCGACCCTCACCCCTCCATCCGCTGCAACACTGCACCGCCCAGCAGCGCCAGCGTGCCGGGGCAACCCCAACCGATAACCCCACAGTTGTACTGATAAGCGGGACTAACAAATTTCTTGAAACCGGGGAGCCAGGCGATCCAGCAAGGGGCATCCACAATGGATACGCCTCCCTCTCAATGCCTCTCATGCCAGATCACGGCGAACGGAAGCTCAGCGTTCGCGAAATGATCAACGCCTACCTGTTCGCGCTCCTACCGATGGAACAAGTGCTACGACGCTGGGCTGATATGGCTGGAGCGCAACAGCCCCAGCATCAAGGGCGGTGACCGCACGGCCATTGCAGCCAACTTCTGCAATGGCGGGCTGCCCAACAGACCTGCTCGGTAGAGCAATTCACCACCACTATCCGCACAGGGTCTAGAACTACAAACCTTGTTAAATACAGCCGGTGCTAGATCATCAAAACTGGCAGCGGGTGGATGGATGGGCGGCCATGCGCTGATACTCCTACTTCACAGCAATGCCTATACAAAATAACTAGCAAAGCGCTAACAAGGCAACCGTCGGCAATCCAACGGCCGACATGTCGCGATCACTCCCGGCAGGCTTTAAAACTCTTGAACTCGACGACTCTCTAATTCAAGCCAGGAGAAACGACAAAGATTGTACTTCAGGTAGCAATGCATCCTGCGACACAAAGCCCAAAAGCCTAATTTAATTCGCAAAAGACGGACACATACAAAAAATTCTTTTCATTTGACAACTCGCTGGAAAGAACTACCTTCCATGAGTGTTGCTGACTCCGACATGTCGTCGTCGAAGTCGCTAATAATATCAAAACATCAGCGCTTACTCAAACACTGGGGTTTCTATGCATCGAATCCTGTCCACCCTCCTGGCGTTCACCGCCATCCTGCTGCCTGCTGCGTCCATGGCTCAGGGCCAGTCATCTCCCACAGAAGTAAACCGCACCCAGGCTCGAGATGGTGTGATCAGACTTTATGGTGCCTGCGGCCCGCAAAATGCCTTGCGCGAAGTGGCAGAAGCATGGGAACGGAGCAACGACCTCAAGGTCAGGATCACCTGCGGACCAGAACCATCCTGGACCCGACAAGCACAGGACGACGCAGACATCGTCTGGGGAACATCAGAGCAATCAATGACTGCATTTCTGCAGTCATTTCCAAGCTTCCCATCGAAAGATGTTGTGCCAATCTATCTGCGTCCTGCCATCATCGCCGTCAAGACTGGAAACCCACGCCGCATT
>NZ_JAGQCR010000009.1:0-28329 GCF_024346295.1 Cyanobium sp. BA20m-14 | reverse complement strand
CAGGTCCACCCCCAGCCAGCCAGCGGCCGTGCCGGAGACAACAAACAGGATCAGGATGAGGGTGTCCACCATTCCTGTCTCGCCTGGAACCCTGCCGTTCAGGTGCGCAGCATGCCCGATTCCGGGACCTTTGGCCCCAGGGTGGTTCCCGCCCTTAATGATGTCTTCGCCCCGTGTTCCCCCCCCGCAGCGCCTACCTGCATATTCCCTTCTGCCACCGGCGCTGCTTCTACTGCGATTTTCCCGTGGTGCCGCTGGGCGACAGGGCCAGCGCCGAGCCCGGAGCGCCGGGTGCCGCTTCGATCGCGGCCTATCTGACCCTGCTGCTCGGGGAGATCGCCGCTGCCCCCCCCGGCCCGCCCCTATCCACTGTGTATCTCGGCGGGGGCACCCCATCCCTGCTGCTGCCCGCCCAGGTGGGGGCCCTGCTGGCCGCCCTGCGGGAGCGTTTCGGCCTGGTTCCCGGTGCCGAGATCAGCCTGGAGCTCGATCCGGCCAGCTTTGATCAAACCCGCCTGGCGGCCTACCTGCAGTCGGGGGTGAACCGGGTCAGCCTGGGCGGCCAGAGCTTTGACGATGGGGTGCTGGCGGCTCTGGGTCGTCGCCACCGCGGCGCCGACCTGCTGGAGGCCGCCGGCTGGCTGGCCGCGGCCCAGCGCCAGGGGGCGCTGGCCAGCTGGAGCCTGGATCTGATCCAGGGGCTGCCCGGGCAGACCGTGCCTGGCCAGGCCCTCGCCAGCTGGCGCCAGCAGTTGGGCCAGGCGATCGCCCTGGCGCCGCCCCATCTCTCCATCTACGACCTCAGCCTGGAACCTGGCACCGTGTTTGCCCGCCGCCATGGCCGGGGCCAGCTGGAGCTTCCCGATGCCGATCTGGGCGCCGACCTGATGGAGCTCACCTGGGCTGAGCTCAGCGCCGCCGGCTACGGCCACTACGAGATCTCCAATTACGCCCTGCCCGGCCATGCCTGCCGCCACAACCGCGTCTACTGGAGCGGTGCGGGCTGGTGGGGCTTCGGCATGGGCGCCACCTCGGCCCCCTGGGGCGAGCGGCTGGCCCGGCCCCGCAGCCGCGATGGCTATGCCGCCTGGCTGGCCGAGCCCGTGCGGGAGGGCGGCTCCGGTGTGCCCGTGGACGAGCGACTGCTGGTGGGTTTGCGCCGCCGCGAAGGGGTGCACCTGCCCCTGCTGCTGGCCCAGGTTGGGGTTGGGGCGCTGCGGCAGCGGCTGCAGCCCTGGCTCGAGGCCGGCCTGCTGCGCATTGAGGGCCCCCGCTGGCGACTCACCGATCCAGCCGGCTTGGCCCTCAGCAATGGGGTGCTGCGGGAGTTGCTGGCCTGGTGGCAGGAGCAGCAGGAGGGGCTTGAGCTGGCTGGGGCCAGGAGCCAACCCAGCTGCGCAGCGCCTCCAGCGCCAGGGCCCGGCCTGGCAGCAGCGGTGGACTGAAGGGCGGCTGGCGGTTAGTGAGGCCCAGCAGGTCGGCGGTGACGCGCACCTGGCCGTCGCAAGCCTCGCCGGCGCCGATGCCGATCACCGGCAACGCCAGGGCCCGCTGCAGGTCTGCGCCTAGCTCCGGGGGCACGTGTTCCAGCACCAGGGCAAAGCAACCTGCCTCCTGCAGCGCCAGCGCCTGGCGCCGCAGTTTCTCCCGGCTGACATCGTCGTTGCCCTGGCGGCGGTAGCCGAGCTGGTGCACCGACTGGGGCGTCAGGCCGATGTGGCCCATCACCGGAATGCCGCTGCGCACCAGCCGGTCAATCACCACCAGGGTTTCCGGTTCGGCGCCCTCGAGCTTGACGGCGGCGGCGGGGGTTTCCTTCAGCACCCGGCCAGCGGCCGCAACGGCCGCGTCGGCGCTGCACTGGTAGCTCAGGAAGGGCAGATCACAGATCAGCAGCGGCTCCTGGCCGGGCGAGCAGACGCTGGCCAGGCCCCTGCCGGTGGCCCTGGTGTGGTGCAGCATCTCCTCGAGGGTCACCGGCAGGGTGGTGGCGTGGCCCAGCACCGTCATCGCCAGGGAATCGCCCACCAGCACCGCATCGGCACCGGCTTCGGCCACCAGCGCTCCCGAGAGGGCATCCCAGGCCGTCAGCACCGTGATCGGCTGTCCGGCCAGTTTGCGGCTCGCCAGGTCTGCGGGGCGCAGGGGCACGGGCATCGGTGCGGGGGGATGCCATTGCTAGCATCCAAACGACTCGGACCCATGCGGCTCCGACGCCCAAACCTGGTCAGAACCGGAAGGCAGCAGCCACACGGGATGCTCAGGGCAGGCGTGGACTCCGGGTCACCCCATTTCTGGTCGCCCCATCAAGTAACCCCTTGATTGGGGCCAACTAGCCGGGCCGGCCAACCAACCAGCCGGGCCTACAGGTTGGCCTGGTTCTGGCGGTTTAGCAGAAAGGGCGGGATCTTGGCGCCCCGCTCTTCCTGGCTGTTGTTGTACAGCTTGTTGCCACTGAAGCTCGAGGTGCTGCGCTCATTGATGTAGGAGGCGCCGCTCTCGAAGCCGGTGGCGATCACGGTCACGTGGATCTCCCCCTCTAGGCGCTCGTCCACAACGGCGCCCACGATGATGTTGGCGTCGGGATCCACCACCTCGTAGATGACCTCGGAGGCGGTGGTCATGTCCTCGAGGGTCATGTCCTTGCCGCCGCTGATGTTGATCACGCAGCCCTTGGCGCCGTCAATGCGGGCCGACTCCAGCAGGGGACTGCTGATTGCCGCCTGGGCCGCTTCGATGGCGCGGGAGCGACCGGAACCCACGCCGATGCCCAGCAGGGCCGTGCCGGCGTCGGCCATCACCGAGCGCACATCGGCGAAGTCAACGTTGACCAGCCCCGGCTTGGTGATGATGTCGCTGATGCCCTTGACGCCCATGCGCAGCACGTCGTCGGCGGTGCGGAAGGCCTCCTGCAGGGGGGCTCCGGCGATCGCATCCCGCAGGCGGTCGTTGGGGATGACGATCAGGGTGTCCACGCTCTCGGCCAGGCGGGCGATGCCTTCTTCGGCCTGACGCATCCGCTTACGGCCCTCGAAGCTGAAGGGCTTGGTGACGATGCCCACCGTGAGTGCGCCCACTTCCTTGGCCACCTCCGCCAGGATCGGCGCAGCGCCGGTGCCGGTTCCTCCGCCCATGCCGACGGCAATGAACACCAGATCGGTGCCCTGGAGCGATTCCTGCAGCTCGGCCCTGGACTCCTCAGCAGCCTTCTGGCCGATTACCGGATTGCCCCCAGCCCCCAGGCCCCGGGTCAGCTTCATCCCCAGCTGGATGCGTTTCTGCGAGGCCGACTGCAACAGGGCCTGGGCGTCGGTGTTGAGTACCCGATAGCCCACCCCCTGGAGATCGGAGGCGATCATTCGATTCACCGCATTGCTGCCGCCGCCGCCAACCCCAATCACTTCAATCCGGGCCGTTTGGCTCGGTACGATCCCGCCCGAGGGCTGGGTTCCATTGCTGGGGATTGGGCTTTCGGTCATAACGGCATCGGAGAAGGCGGAGCTTGGAACTGGCGGCTGCATTATGACCGTGATTGATGTCCCTGGATTTGGGCAGTGTCCCACCTTTGCAGAGGTAGCGGCGCAACTGCTGCTCGAATGCTCATGAAGGGGGCTGGGGCGGCGCTGCCGCCGGGCCGGGCAGGCCGAGTTCCGGCTGCTCCGGATCGCTGAGGTCGATTGATTGAAGCCGGCGGGCCTTTATCTGCGCTGGCAATTGCTTCTGCAGGTGGCCGAGCACCTCCAGCCGCCGGGCCAGTTGGCCGTCTGCAGGGCCCAGACGCACCTGGCCCAGGCTGGCGCTCTCCAACCAGATGTTGCCCCCGGGATCGAAGCGAATCTGGCGGAGATCGGAGCCCAGCTCGAGGCGCTCCCGCTGGGCCAGCACCAGGGCAAGAACTGGGCGATAGCTGGGCTGCCAGCCCAAAACCAGAAAACCCTTGCTGCCCTTGGTGGCCAGCGCCCTGCCCTGGCGAATGCTCAGCCAGTGGCCGAATCGGTCGACGTAGCCCTGTTCAATTCCCTTGGCGGTGCGGCGCTGGGCCCGGGCCACCGCCTGGCGATCCACCAGCTCGATGCGCAGCCGGGGCGGCGCCATCAGCCGGCGCACCTGCACCTGCTCCACCGGCAGGGCATTCACCACTGCGGCGGCGATCCGCTTGGGCTCCAGTGCCAGCAGG
Organism: Cyanobium sp. BA20m-14; assembly: GCF_024346295.1. Lineage (NCBI taxonomy): Bacteria > Bacillati > Cyanobacteriota > Cyanophyceae > Synechococcales > Prochlorococcaceae > Cyanobium > Cyanobium sp. BA20m-14. Next base: position 24,152 of record NZ_JAGQCR010000009.1, on the reverse strand, counting down.
GGCTGGGGAAAGGTCAGCTGGGCAGCCTGCACCACGTGCTCTGGCCTCACCAGCTCACTGCCGATGACCTCAACCTGGCTGGGCCCGCTCAACACCCAGCCCTGTCGCAGCAGGCCATAGCCCAGGCCGCCGGAGAGGGCGAGCAGCACCACCAGCCGCCAGGAATTGCGCAGCCGCTCCCTGATCTGCTGCTGACGCAGCTGGCGCCGTCGCTCCGACCCGGGCGGCGAAGGGGTGCTCACCTCAAAAAGCCCCGCAACTGGCTCAAAGTTCGCAGCGGGAGCGAGACATCAGCTCCTCGATCCAGCGCCGCGCCCTTTCGGCATCGGCGAAGGGCAGATCTTTGCGCACCCCTGCCCCCACCAGCCGCAGCCGGCAGGCCCCCTGGCTCTCATCGGTGAGGGGGGCTTCGCCCGAGTGCAGTGAAAGGAGCTCCACCAGTTCCAGTTCTTTGATGACAAAGGAGCCCTCTTCCTGAATCTGGCCGGCTTCAAAGCGGCACCAGCTGAGCACCCCATCCACCAGTCGGGCGCCGCCGCAGCTGTCGAGCTTGGCCAGTTCCGAGCCCTCAGCCCATTCGCGGAACAGCCGCTGGCGCCGTCGTTCCAACCAGCCCAGGGCCGTGACCAGCACAAAGACCAGCAGCAGGGGAAGCCAGAGCAGACCTTCTGTCATGGCGTAGGGACTCCCAGGGATGGCTGGTGCCATTCTCGGGCCCCCTCGATCAATTCGCACACCAGTTGCGGCAGGGGAATGCCGCTGGAGGCCCAAAGCATCGGGTACATGCTCTGGCTGGTGAAACCCGGCATGGTGTTGATCTCGTTGAGCCACAACTCGCCGCTGGCTTCGCTGTAGAAGAAATCCACCCGGGCCAGGCCCATCGCCCCAACGGCCCCACAGGCCTCGATGGCCATGGCGCGGGCCCGCTCGGTGATCGCTTCGGGCACCTTCGCCGGGATCACGGTGTGACTCTTGCCCTCGCTGTATTTCGTGTCGTAGTCGTACCAGTCGGCATCGAAACAGATCTCCCCCAGCACCGAGGCCTGCAGGGGTGCGCCGCCGCCTCCTTTGACTGCGCATTCCAGCTCCCGGGCAGCCACGCCCTGCTCCACCACCAGGCGCGGGTCGAGGGCCGCGGCGGTGCGCAGGCCGTTCAGCAGGCTGGCTCGGTCGGTGGCCTTGCTGATCCCTACCGAGGAGCCCAGATTGGCCGGCTTGACGAAACAGGGGTAGCCGAGCTGGGTTTCGAGCTGCCCCATCAGGGCTTCGGGATCGGACGCCACCTGGTTGGCATTGACGCAGGCATAGGCCACCTGGGGCAGGCCGGTGGCGGCGAAGGCGGCCTTCATGGCCTGTTTGTCCATGCCCACGGCCGAGCCCAGTACCCCCGAACCCACGAAAGGCACCTGCATCAGGGTGAACAGTCCCTGGATGGTGCCGTCTTCGCCGTTGGGGCCATGCAGCACCGGGAACCACACTTCGATCTCCAGGGCTGCAGCTGGCAAGCCGCGGAAGCCGCCGCGCGCCAGGGAGTAGCCGCTCTGGCGCGCCGCCGCCTCCAGTTGCTCGGCGCTGGCTGGGCTGCCCTGGGCCAGCACCGCGTCGGCCAGTTCGGGGCCCCACCAGCGCCCCTGGGGATCGATGTAGAAGCAGTGCAGCGCGTAGCGCGCCGCGTTGGAGGGGTGGCGCAGGGCGGCGGCCACGGTGGCGGCGGAGCGAATCGAGACCGCATGCTCACCGGAGGCTCCCCCCAGGATCAGACCAACTGCGGTGGGGGAGCTGTTCATGCCGATCGGCTGGTGCCCACGGGGCCAAAACTCAGGCCAGTTTGCCGCTGAGGGAGAAGGGGCGCACCTCTTCGATTTGGACCGTCACCAGCTCGCCGGCGTGGATCGCTGTGCCATCGGGGCGCTGGCCGGGGAAGAAGGTGGGCCGGTTAGTGCGGGTGCGGCCCACGACCTGCTCGGGTTTCTTGGGGTTGCTGCCCTCCACCAGCACCTCCTCGAGCCGGCCGAGATAGCGCTCGCTGCGCCGGCGGGCCGTGAGCTCCACCAGGGCGTTGAGCTCCTGCAGCCGCTCCACCTTCACCGCTTCGCCCAGCTGGCCTGGCCAGTCGGCGGCGGGGGTGTGGGGTCGCGGCGAGTAGGCGGCGGTATTCACCAGGTCGAAGCCGATCTCTTCCACCAGGGCCAGGGTACGCCGGAACTGGGCGTCGGTTTCGCCCGGAAAGGCCACGATCACATCGGCAGTGATGGCGGCATCGCTCATGCGCTCGCGGATCCGCTCGACGATGCGGCGGTAGCGATCCACCGTGTAGCCCCGGGCCATGGCCTTGAGCACCTCATCGTCGCCGCTCTGGAAGGGGATGTGGAAGTGCTCGCAAAGCTTGGGCAGCTCGGCGCAGGCATCGATCAGCCGCTCGGTGAAGTAGCGGGGATGGCTGGTGGCGAAGCGGATCCGCCCGATCCCCGCCACGTCGTGCACGTGGTGGAGCAGGTCGGTGAGGGTGTGGCTGCGGCGGCCCTCGGGGGTGATGCCCGGCAGGTCGCGGCCGTAGGCATCGATGTTTTGGCCCAGCAGGGTGATCTCTTTGAAGCCGCGGGCGGCCAGGCCCTCCATCTCCAGCTTGATGGCGCCCGGCAGGCGCGACTGCTCCTGGCCCCGCACCGAGGGCACCACGCAATAGGTGCAGCGCTCGTTGCAGCCGTAGATCACGTTCACCCAGCCGCAGACGCTGCTGTCGCGGCGGGCGGTGGTGATGTCTTCAAGGATGTGGTGCTCGCCGGTGGCCACCACCTGCTGGCCCTGCTCCACCTGGGCCAGCAGCACATCGAGCCGGTTGGCGTGCTGGGGCCCCATCACCAGATCCAGCTCGGGCACGCGCCGCAGCAGCGATTCCCCCTCCTGCTGGGCGACGCAGCCCGCCACCACCAGGGTGAGGTTGGGATTGACCCGTTTGCGCTGGGCCTGGCGGCCCAGGTAGCTGTACACCTTCTGTTCGGCGTTGTCGCGGATCGTGCAGGTGTTGTAGAGCACCAGATCGGCGCTGTGTTCGTCGTCGCCGGCCCGGTAGCCCATGGCTTCGAGGATTCCGGCCATGCGCTCGGAATCCGCCTTGTTCATCTGGCAGCCGAAGGTGGTGATCCAGTAGCTGCCGCGTTGGGCCTGTGTCGCGGTCATGGCTCCAGTTTCGGCCATAGCTGGCGGCAGCGGCCGGCTTTAGAGATGTTCAGCCAGGGTCAGTTGCTGACCGCAGAGGGCCAGTTTGTCGCCAAGGTCTAGGGCGATCTGGCTCAGCAGGGCCATGGCAGCGGCTGGGGTGCTGAGCTGAAGTCGATCGAAATCGCGGCGATCCAGGAGCCAGCAGCTTCCATCGGTGTCGGCCACCACATCTGCCAGCCGCGGCCGTCCGGACAGGAAGCCCGCATCGCCGAACACCATCCCGGAGGTAAAGGTGGCCATCCGGGCGGAAGCCAAATGGGCTCCGTCCCGCTGGACAGGTAGGAAGAGGCTGAAGCGTCCGGTTGCCACGATGAACAGGTGGTGGCTTGCCTGGAGTTGGGCCATCACCTGTTCCCCTGGGCCGTACTGGCGCAGCTCCAGCAGCGCTTTGATGGCGGCCTGGTGCTCTGGGGCCAGGCGATCGAGCAGACCCTCAGAGGTCGCCGGCAAATCCGTACTGCCGTTGGGGCTGGAGGGGCGCAGGCTCAGCAGGTGATCTTCCGCCGCTTCTAGGGCGAGATCGAGGCTGGTGAAGCAGGGAATCGCTGCCAGGGCGGCTGGCGGCTCCAGGTGGGTAGCCCGGCAGAGCAGCAGAGGTGTCTCGCCATTGCGGTGCTGCTCGGCCTGTTGGCTCAGCAGCGCAGCCCCTGAGGCAGGCAGCTCGATCACCTGGCCCAGATCGAGCACGATCACGGCCGTGCCGGCTGGGCAGCTGCCCAGCTCGGCCAGCAGCTGTTCCATGGCCGCGAAGTCGAGCACCCCCTGGGCCTGCAGGATCGCGATCCTTCCCCGGCGGGGATCGAGCCAGGCGGCCTCCGCCTGGCTGCGCCAGCAGCGGGAGCGCCGCTCGGTTCCCCGATAGCGGCTGCGCACGGCGGACTGGCCCAGGGGGTTCCGGTCAAACAGGTGCAGGCCCAGGACCTCCGACAGTCGCCGGCAGGCGGCGATGCCCCGCACGCTGTTGCCGAAGGGGTCGAGCCTGGGGGAGAACACCGCGATCCCCAGCCGGCCCGGCACCACCGCCAGAACGCCCCCGCCCACGCCACTCTTGGCCGGCATGCCCACGTCGTATAGCCACTGGCCGGCGTAGTCGTACATGCCGCAGCTCCCCATCACCGCCAGCACCCTGGTGGTGATGGCGGCATCCAGGGGCTACTCCTGGGTCAGGGGGTTGCGCCCCTGGCAAGCCAGGGTTGCGGCCATCACGGCCAGGTCCCGGCAGGTGACGTCGATCGAGCACTGGCGGAAATAGAGGTCCAGCCCAGGCTCCGGCTCCTCCTCGATCACTTCAGCATTGCGGAGCAGGTGGCTGATGGCCCGGTTGCGGTGCCCCGTCTGCCGTTCGGATGCATATACGGCTCGATTCACGCTCAGGGGTCGTCCGGCCAGGGCCGAGAAGAAGGCCAAGATGGTGGCTTCGGCCCGGTCGCGTTCGTGGCGCCACACCTGGGCCGCCGTGGCGATAGCCCCGGCATTGATCATCGGGTTGCGGGGAATGCCGGACTGGGGGTCGAGGCTGATGGCGTTGAAGGAGTCGCCCGACGGCTCCACTCCCACTTTCTTCCGCATGAACGGCGGCGAGAGCAGGCGCAGGGCAAGCCCATACATGAAGGGCTTGGAAATCGACTGGATCGTGAAGGCGGTGTCCCCATCGCCAACGGCATAGACCCGGCCATCGGCGGTGGCCAGCACGATGGCGAAATTGTCGGGAGCGGCTTTGGCGAGCTCAGGGATGTAGTCGGCCAGCTTCCCCTCCCGGCAGGGGAGCAGCTCCCGGTGCAGCTGCTCCAGCACCTGCTGGATTAGGGCGGCGTGCACCGGCTCGCTCTGGTGCGGCGGTCGTGGGATCACTGAGGACAGACCGGTGGGTGGAATCGCCCTAGCGTGCCAGCGTGAAGCTGTTTTGATCGGCGCGAACCTGCCTCCCCGATGCGCCTGAGCCTGAAAAGCTTTCGCCTCACCAAGGCCGTGCCCCTGGCGATCAGCCGGGGCACCACCGCCGCCGTGGAGCACCTGCTGGTGCGGATCACCCACGACGGCTGCACGGGCAGCGGCGAGACCGGTGGCTTCGACACCGGCCACCGCCACTACGCCACCGATGCGGTTGCGGCCGAGCTGGAGGCATTTGCCCCCCGGCTGGAGGCCCTGGCGCCCCAGCCCCTTCAGGCCCTGGAGCCCCTGCTGGCGGCCCTCAGCCCCCCGGCCCGCTGTGGCCTGGATCTGGCCCTGCACGACTGGTGGGGCAAGCGGTTGAACCAGCCGCTGCACCGGCTCTGGGGGCTGGATCCGGGGGCCTGTGTCGCCACCAGCGTGACCCTCGGCTTAGGCCCCCCCGAGGCTGGGCTGGCGCGGCTAGAGCGCTGGTGGGCCCAGTTGCCCGCCACCCGGATCAAGCTCAAGCTGGGCAGCCCCGCGGGGGTGGCCCACGACCTGGCCCTGCTGGAGGCGGTGGCAGGGGCCCTGGAGCAGCGGCGCCAGCTCACCGGTGGGCCCTGCGAGCTGCAGGTGGATGCCAACGGCGGCTGGGATCTGGCCACGGCCCGCTCGATGCTCCAGCCCCTGGAGCGCGCGGGGGTGGTGCTGCTGGAGCAGCCCCTGGCCCCGCTGCTGGATCCGGAGGCTGACAGCGCTGGCTTTGCGGCCCTGCACGGCGAAGCTCCCCTGCCGCTGGTGGCCGATGAGAGCTGCTGGGACCTGGCCGATCTGCTGCGGCTGGCCCCCCACGTGGACGGCATCAACATCAAGCTGCTTAAGAGCGGCGGCCTGGCCGAAGCCCTGCTGATGGCCCGGACGGCCCGGCGGCTGGGGTTGGGGGTGATGGTCGGCTGCTATTCCGATGCGGCCCTGCTCAACGGCGCCGCCGCCCAACTGCTGCCGCTGGTGAATTGGCCCGACCTTGACAGCCACCTGAACCTGGTGGATGACCCCTTCAGCGGCCTGCACCTGGACGCCGATGTGCTGGTACCCCCTTCGGGGGCCGGGCTGGGCATCAACCTGAGGCAGGAGCCATGTTGAGCGCCTCCGCCCCGATCGTGCTGCTGCAGCACGGCGGCCTCGACGACCTCTCGGGCAAGACCGGTCTGGCCATGCTGCGCTACCGCTCCGGCCCGATCGTCGCCGTGATCGATCCGGCCTTCGCCGGTGCCGAGCTGCGGGCCATCACCGGCATCCCCCGGGCCGTGCCGGTGGTGTCCGACATGGCCGCCGCCCTGGCCTACGGGCCCGCGGCGGCGGTGGTGGGCCTGGCCCCCTCCGGTGGGCGGCTGCCGGAGCTGATGCGCGCCGATGTGCTGGTGGGGCTCCAGGCGGGGCTCAACCTGGCCAGTGGTCTGCACAGTCGCCTGGGCGACGATACCGAACTGGCAGGGGCCTGTACCCGGCCCGGCCAGTGGATCTGGGACCTGCGCCAGGAGCCCCCAGCCCTGGCGGTGGCCACGGCGCGGGCGGCTGCCCTGCCCTGCCGGCGACTGCTGGCGGTGGGTTCCGACATGGCCGTCGGCAAGATGAGTGCCTGCCTGGAGCTGCAGGCGGAAGCCCTGCGCCGGGGGCTCGATGCCCGCTTTGTGGGCACGGGCCAGGCTGGGATCCTGATCGCCGGCACCGGGGTGGCCCTCGATGCGGTGCGGGTGGACTACGCCGTCGGGGCGGTGGAAGGGGCGGTGCTGCAGGCGGCCGCCGGGGCTGGGCCAGCAGCGCTGGTGCTTGTCGAGGGGCAGGGTTCCCTCTGCCACCCGGGGTCATCCGCCACCCTGCCGCTGCTGCGGGGCAGCCAGCCCACCGATTTGCTGCTGGTGCATCGTGCTGGCCAGAGCCTGGTGCGCACCAGGCCTGGGGCCGCCCCAGTGGCCATTCCCCCCCTCCCGGAGCTGATCGCCGCCGTGGAGGCGCTGGCGGCCCTGGGGCGGCCCGATGGCCTGCGGCCCCGGGTGCGGGCCGTGGCGCTCAACACCGCCCGGCTCGCCAGCGCTGAAGCAGACGCAGCCCTGGCGGCCACCGCCGCCGAGACGGGTCTGGCCTGCGTCGATCCGGTGCGGCAGGGCGCGGGCCAGCTGCTGGATGCCCTGCTGGCCGCTGGCTGAATAAAAAAACCGTCCCCACCTGGGTGGAAACGGCTGGGCAACAAGGGCGAGCGAGGGGATTCGAACCCCCGGATGGCGGCACCACAAGCCGCTGCCTTAACCGCTTGGCGACGCCCGCCTTGAACAACCCAAATGTACCAAGCCTCCCGGCCTGGGGGGTTTCCAGTTCCTGGACCGATTTAGTGCCAATCTGGAAAGCCATTCAGCCACGCCTCGTTTGCCCGGCCGTCCGGACCTCCCCGCCCGTGCCCCCTGGCGCTCAGGCCTGCTCCTGCTGGCGCTGGCCAGTGCCGGCCTGGCCCTCACCAACCCAGTTTCGGCCGACTTCGAGGCTTTTGCTGCCGACAGGTTGGTCGATGAGATCAGCGATGAGCTCTGCGTCAAGGGCGGCCTGCCCGTGTTGATGCGGCTGGCGATCCCCAACTGCCAGGAGCTGGTGGAGGGCCAGCGCCAGGCCTTGGCTGGCGTTGTGGCCAGCCACACCCGCCGCACCAACCTGATGGTGGCGAGCCTCTACCGCAGTGAGGTGGGTGGCCAGACCGTGCTGGCTTGGCAGGTGCCGCGCTTCCGCTCCACCGTGCTGGCAGTGGCCGGCCAGTTTGTGCTGATCGCGGCCAGCAGCGACAACTCCCAGGAGGGGCCGTGAACCCTGCTGCTGGGCCCAGCTCGCTGCTGGTGCGCCTGCCCCGCGGCCTGCTGGATCCACGGCTGGCGGTGGGCTTTGGGGCCGATGCCGATGGTCTGGTGTCACTGCGGCTCCGGATAGCAGCTGGCCAGATCACGGCGATCGAACCCCTGCCGGCCGCGGCGCCCCCTACGGCCGCCGGACTGCCGCTGGCGCTCACGCCCCTGGTGGAGCCCCATGCCCACCTCGATAAGGCCTTCAGCGCCGTTGCCTTTCCCAACCGCCAGGGCACCATGGCCGCGGCCATGGAGGCCAACCTGCGCGAACACGGCGAGCGTTCGGCCGAGCAGGTGGCCGAGCGGGCCGAGCGGGCCCTGGATCGGGCCTGGCGCAATGGTCTGCGGGCCATCCGCAGCCACGTTGACAGCCTGGGGCCGGCGGCCCAGCCCAGCTGGGATGCCCTGCTGGAAGCCCGCCAGCGCTGGCTTGGCCGGGTGGAGCTGCAGCTGGTGGCTATGGCACCTGTGGACCACTGGCTCAGCCCCGACGGCGTTGCCCTGGCCCGTCGGGTGGCGGACGGCCAGGGGCTGCTGGGCGGGGTGATCGGCCCCCCCTATGGCCAGGGGCTTGCCCGCCGCATCGGCGATCGGGAGGCGTTGCTGGCCCTGCTTGAACTGGCCGAGCGCTGTGGCTGTGGCGTGGACCTCCACGTCGATGAATCCGACGCCTATCCCGGCGTCGGGGTCGCCCTGGTGGCTGGGCTGGCCCTGGAGCAGCGCCGGGCCGTGGCGATTACCTGCAGCCACGCCAGCAGCATGGGCCTGCTCCCAGCGCGGGGCTGCGACCGGCTGGCCGACCGGCTGGCCGAGGCGGAGATCGCCGTTGTGGCCCTGCCGACGACCAATTTTTGGCTCCTGGGGCGCCGGGTGGCACGCACCCCCTGGCGCCGCCCGCTGGCGCCGATCCGCAGCCTGCAGCGGGCCGGGGTGCGGCTGGCCATAGGCGGCGACAACGTGCAGGATCCCTGGTATCCCGGCGGGGATTTTGATCCGATCGAGCTGCTGCGCCTGGCGGCGCCGCTGTGTCAGCTGATGCCCTGGCAGCGCCTTGGCCTGGCCCCCTTCAGCACCGCCGCCGCCGCGGTGCTCCAACTGGCTTGGGACGGGGTGGTGAGGGTGGGTGCCCCCGCCGACCTGGTGCTGTTGGGGGCAGGCTCCTGGGGCGAGTTGCTGGCCCGGCCGCCCCAGCGGCGGGTGCTGCGCGGCGGCCAGTGGCTGCTCCCTCCCGAGCAGGAGCTGCCCTCCCCCCTCCTATTCGCCCCCGGCCCTCCCCGCTTACCAGCCCCCGCCCCCGTCTCCCATGGCTGAGTTGTACCCCGACTATTCCAAACAGCCCGATTATTCCGGCTTTTTTAGATATCCAGAGGCCCGGATCTCAGCCCTGGCGGCGGAGCTGGGCCGGCTGGATCCGTCCATGCCGCTGCTGGGTTCAGAGGCACCGGCCGAATTGGAGCGCTTCTCGCGCGACTACTCCGACTACTCACCGGTGCTGGTGGAGCGGCTGCGGGGCTGCCGGGCCCAGCTGGTGGCATCGGCCTCCAGCCTTGAGCAGGTGCGGCTGGTGGCGGGGGCCTGTGCCCGCCACGGCATTGCCCTGACGGTGCGGGGGGCCGGCACCGGCAATTACGGCCAGTGCGTGCCGCTGCAGGGGGGGCTGGTGCTCGATCTGTCCGGCCTTGACCGGCTGCGCCACTTCGATGCCGCCACCGGGGTGATCGAGGTGGAGGCCGGCAGCTTGATGGGTGGCCTCAACCAGCAGCTCGAGCCCCTGGGCCGGGCCCTGCGCCTGGTGCCTAGTACCGCCCGCAGCGCCACCATCGGTGGCTTCATCGCCGGCGGCTCCGGGGGCATCGGTTCGCTGCGCTGGGGCTTTCTGCGCGATCCGGGCAACCTGCTGGGCCTGGAGGTGGTGACCGTCGAACCCGAGCCCCGGCTGCTGCGGCTCGATGCGGCTGCCAGCACCCCGCTCAACCATGCCTATGGCACCAACGGCATCCTCACCGCCCTGCGCCTGCCCACCACCGAGTTGGTGGCGTGGCAGCAGCTGGTGGTGGGTTTTGACAGCTGGGATAGGGCCCTGGCGGCAGCCCAGGCCCTGCTGGGCACAGCCCTCCAGCTCCAGGCCCTGACCCTGCTGGAAGCGCCGATCGCCCAGCAGCTGCCCTGGCCGGGGGGCTGTCCGGCGCCGCTGGCGGCGGAACAGCGCCTGTTGCTGCTGGCCGCACCGGATGCCCTTGAGGTGCTGCCGGCCTGGCTGGCGGCCTTGGGCGGCCAGATCCACTGGCAGGCGCCCCAGGGCGGCGGCCGGGGCCTGCCGCTGCGCGAACTCAGCTGGAACCACACCACCCTGCACTGGCGTGCCCGCAATCCGGATTGGACCTACCTGCAGATGCTGCTGCCCCAGCCGGAGGGCCCCTGCCTTGGCCTGCTGAGGGAGCGGTGGGGCGATGACCTGCTCTGGCACCTGGAGGCCGTGAGGCAGCAGGGGGGGGCGCGCCTGGCCGCCCTGCCGCTGCTGCGCTGGCGGGGCGAGGAGGCCCTGGAGCGGTTGATGGCTGACTGCCGTCAAGCGGGCGCCCTCCTGTTCAACCCCCATGTGATCAGCGTCGAGGATGGGGGCCTGGGGGTGGTCGATGCCGACCAGGTGGCGGCCAAGGCTGCCCATGACCCGGCCGGTTTGCTCAACCCCGGCAAGCTCGGCGGCTGGCTCAGCAGCCCAGGCTGAGCCGGGTGTCGATGCCGGTGCCCGGGTGGGTGCCCTCAGCGTCGCGGCAGAGGGAGCGCTGGTCGAGACGGTCGATCAGGGCGTCACTGAAGTCGGCATTGGTGACGGTGGCGCCATAGAAGCTGCTGCCCGAGGCAATCGCTCCAGTCAGATTGGCCCCGGTCAGATCAACGCCGGAGAAGTCCACCTTGTCCATCAGGGTGCTGCTCAGATCGGCGCCGGCAAAATTGGCCTCCGGGAAGGCTGCCTGGGTGAGGATCGCGCCGTGCAGGTCGGCGCCGCTGAAATTGGCCTGCCGTCCGGTGGCGCCGGCGAAGGAGGTGTTGGCCAGGTTTTGGCCGCTGAAATCCTGGCCATTCTGGTTCGTCAGGGTGTAGTCAACCCCGCTGAACTCGGCGGCCGCCGGCATCGCTGGCACCAGGGCCAGGGCCAGAGCCAGGACCAGATTCAAAGCCAGCACCCGATTCAAGACAAGCACCGGGGCCAGCGCATTGCGCAGGATTTTGCCCAGGGGATGGGCCATGGCGAGGGGGGTCGGGGCTTTCACTCTGGACCTTTCCTATCTAGGTGTGAACAATCCAGGAGTGCACCTTCCTGGGGAGCAGCTCGGAGGAGCTCTCCGACCAGATAGAGGGAGCCGGCAACTATCAATGGTGCCGTGCTGGCTCCGTGCTGGCCGAGGGCTGTGGCCAGATCTGGGGCGGCATTCAGCTGGGGGGCGAGCTGGGGGCAGGCGGCTGCCAGGGCTGGCTGGCTCCAGCTGGGGTGGCCCGGCACCGGCACAATCGTGGCCCGATCGCCCGGGGCCAGCAGGGCCGTGACGATCTCTGGCCCCTGCTTGTTGGCCAGGATGCCCAGCACCCAGGCGCGGGGACCTGGCTTCAGGCCATGGCGGGCCGGCTCGGTGTCGAGTTCGGCCCGCAGGGCGATGGCGGCGGGCAGGTTGTGGGCCCCATCGAGCAGCAGGGGGCGACCGCGCCAGCTCACCTGCTGCAGCCTGCCGGGCCAGCGGGCGCCAGCGAAGCCGCGGCGGATCCCCGCCCCGTCGATCGGCCAGCCCCGCTCCGCCAGGGCACTAAGCATCCCCAGGGCCACGGCGCCGTTGCTCGCCTGCACGGCTCCCGGCAGCCCCAGGGGCCAGGCGTTCAGATCCAAGGGCTCGACCCAGTGCAGCTCGGCCCCCACCGCCCTGGCCTGGGCGGTGAGAACCGCCGCCACAGCAGGGTCTTGAGGGCCGCTGAAGGCGCTGGCTCCCGGCTGGAGCACGCCGGCCTTCTCGGCGGCAATCGTGGCTGGATCCGGCCCCAGAATCTCGGTGTGGTCGAGACCGATCGAGGCAAAGCCGATCACGCTGCGGTCGGGATGGCAGGTGGTGGCATCGAGCCGACCCCCCAGACCCACCTCCAGCACCACCAGCTCCAGTTCCGCTGCGGCGAAGGCCAGGAAGGCGGCCGCGGTCACCAGTTCAAACGGCGTCAGCAGGTGGCGGCGGGCGGCCGGCGTGGCCCTCTCCAGCTGGCGGCGCAGGTTGGCGACGCTAATCGGCCCGGCTCCGATCAGGATCCGCTCGCTCCAGCACACCAGGTGGGGGGAGGTGTAGAGGCCGGCGCGCAGGCCAGAGGCCAGCAGGGCCCGGTGCACCAGGGTGCAGATTGAACCCTTGCCGTTGGTGCCCGCCACCTGCACGGCGGCGAAGCGGCGCTCGGGATGGCCCAGCTCGGCCAGGGCAGCCCCGAGCCGCCCCAGACCCAGGTCAACGCCGCGGCGGCTGAAGGGTTCGATCAGGTCGGCAAAGGGATCGCCACTGGCGGGCGGTTCAGGCAAGGCTCACCAGGGCGCGCTCGAGGCGGTCGACGGCCAGGCGCAGGTGGCGGGGCTGGATCACCAGCGGCGGCACGAAGCGCACCACCCGGGGGCCGGCGGGCACCAGCAACAGGCCCTGCTCAATCGCGGCCGTGACGATTGCGGGGGCGTTGGGGGCCTCCTCGCGCAGCACCAGCCCCTGCAGTAGGCCCCAGCCCCGGACCCCCTCCAGCAGGGTGGGGTGGCGACTGACCAGGGCGGCTAGCAGCTCCTGCAGCAGCGCCCCCATCCGCTGAACGTGGTTGAGCAGGTCGCGGCGCTCCAGTTCGGCCAGCACCGTCAGGCCGGCCCGGCAGGCGAAGGCATTGCCGCCGAAGGTGCTGGCGTGGTCGCCGGGGCGGAAGTGGTCCACCTTGGCCTTGACCGCCAGGGCCCCGATCGGGATGCCGCCGCCCAGCCCCTTGGCCAGGGTGATCGCATCGGGCTCCACCCCCAGCTGCTGGTAGCCCCAGAGCTGGCCGCTGCGGCCGACGCCGATCTGCACCTCGTCGAAGATCAGCAGGATGTTGTGGGCGTCGCAGAGTTCGCGCACCCGCTGGAAAAAGCTGCGGTTGCCGGGATGGACCCCGCCCTCGCCCTGGATCGGCTCCAGCAGTACGGCCGCCACCCGTGGCCCCTCGGCCTGGCAGCTGGCCAGCAGGGCCTCGAAGGCGGCGGTGTCGTTGTAGGGGAAGTAGCGGAAACCCTGCACCATCGGCTCAAAGCCCTGGTGGTATTTCGGCTGGCCCGTGGCGGTGACGGCGGCCAGGGTGCGGCCGTGGAAACTGGCCTGGGCGGTGAGGATCAGGGGGCCTTGGTCTTCGCCGCGGCCGCCGCCGATCCCCCGCAGGTTGGCGTGCTTGCGGGCCAGCTTGATGGCGGCCTCATTGGCCTCGGCGCCGGAGTTGCAGAAAAAGACCCTATCCAGGCAGCTGCGGGCCCGGATTAGCTCGGCTAGCTCTTCCTGCTCCGGAATCCGATAGAGGTTTGAGACGTGCTGGAGCTTGCCCAGTTGCCGGCCGAGGGCCCGTTTCATCCGCCCGTCGCTGTGGCCCAGGGTGCACACGGCGATGCCAGCTACGCAGTCGAGGTAGCGCTTTCCCTTGCTGTCCCAGACCCACACTCCCCGTCCCCGGGTGAGGTTGATCGGGAAGCGGGCATAGGTTCCCATCACTGCTGATGTGGACACCGGCGAGATGGGAGCGGTGGGACTCGAACCCACAAACCCGAAGGCGCTCGATTTTGAGTCGAGTCCGTCTACCAATTCCGGCACGCTCCCGCGATACAGAGCTTAGGCGGCGATGCCCGCGCCGCTGCCATGGCCACTGACCCGCTGGATGCGGGCGCCGGCGGCGTTGAGCTTTCCCTCCAGGTTGGCGTAGCCGCGATCGAGGAATTCCAGCCCCCGCACGGTGGTGATCCCCTCGGCGCCCAGACCGGCCAGCACCATGGCGGCCGAGGCCCGCAGATCGGTGCCCCGCACCGGCGCGCCGCTGAGGCGAGCAACCCCCTCCACGAAGGCGGTGTTGCCCTGCATGCGGATATCGGCTCCCATGCGCTGCAGTTCTGCGACGTGTTGCAGCCGGTTTTCAAAGATATTTTCGGTGATCACGCTGGTGCCCCGGGCCGTGGCCAGCAGGCTCATGAAAGGGGCCTGCAGATCGGTGGGGAAGCCGGGGAACGGCTGGGTGCGCAGGTCAACGGCATTGATCTGGTCGGCCTTGATCGTGAGGCCGATGCCGTCGTGCTCGATGCTGCAGCCGGCCTCCTCGAGTTTGGTGATCACGGCACCGAGATGCTCGGGAATCACCGGCGACACCCGGAGCTGGGAGCGGGTGATGGCCGCAGCCAGCAGAAAGGTGCCGGCTTCAATGCGGTCGGGGATGACCGCGTAGTCGGCGCCGTGGAGACGCTCCACGCCGACGATCGTGATCGTGGGGGTGCCCGCGCCGCGGATCCTGGCGCCCATGGCGATAAGCAAGCCGGCCAGATCAAGCACCTCGGGCTCGAGGGCAGCGTTGTCGATCACCGTTTCGCCATCGGCGAGGGCGGCGGCCATCATCAGGGTCTCGGTGGCCCCCACGCTCGGGCAGTCCATGTGGATGCGGCCGCCGGTGAGCCGATGGCCCCGGCCGGGGACGACTGCTGTGACGACCCCATGCTCAATGGTGACCTGGGCTCCCAGGGCCTTTAGCCCCTTGACATGTTCCACCACGGGCCGGGTGCCGATCTGGCAGCCGCCCGGCAGGGGCACCTTGGCCATGCCCATCCGGGCGAGCAGCGGACCAATGCAGAAGAAGCTGGCCCGCAGGCTGTTCACCAGCTCGTAGGGGGCCGTGGAATTGTTGACCGCTTCGCCGCTGAGTTCCAGGCAGTCACCCTGGCGCCGCACCCGGCCACCGAGGCTGGTGAGCATCTCGCCCATTGCCGCGATGTCGGTGAGGGGCGGCACGTTGCGCAGCCGAACCGGATCGCGGGTGAGCAGGCAGGTGGCCATCAGTACTAACGCCGAATTCTTGGCCCCGCTCACGTGGAGCTCGCCGCTGAGGCTGCGGCCACCACTGATCTCCAGCTGGGGGTTAAGAATGATTTGGGGAATTGAGCGGGGCTGGACAGCGTTCAAGCTCATGGAAGGGCTGTCCACCTACTGCTGGAGCATATTGACAACAAAAGTTGGGTCCGTCTAGGCGGACGCTGGCGGAACTGGCTTGATCTCAAGACATTGGGCTTGCATCTCAAGAGCACCCCGGGCCGTTGATCTTGAGCTGACCTTGCGGCGAAGGGTCTCCCCTGATGTCCTATCTTTTCTGGGTCGTTCCGGCGACGGCCACGCGGATGTGGCGGAATTGGTAGACGCGCTAGTTTCAGGTACTAGTGGCAGCAATGTCGTGGGAGTTCAAGTCTCCCCATCCGCATTTTTTTTATGATCGTCCTCAAGATTTCGAATGCCTCCGAGTTGATGGCCTCGAAGTTAGGCAAGTTTCTGGAGAGCCTCACCCCCGACGGCCTCGACCAGACAACCATTGAGGACGTGGTTCTCAAAAAGCTGGTCCAGAACCTTCAGGCCGAGGGTCTTAAGGGCGAAGTGGCTGCGGTGCGGGGTCTCGACCTAGCCGGCAAGGAGCTGGTCCTCCAAGACCAGATGCACGTGCGCAGGCACCAGACCTTCTGAGCTGGTGACCAGCGCCAGGCTGAACACCGCAGAACCGATCACCAGCCGGCGCAATCCCTTGGTCAGGCGGCTGCGGCTGCTCCATCACGCCAGGGGTCGGATCCAGGAGGGTCTGCTGCTTTTGGAGGGAACCCACCTGCTCGAGGAGGTGCTGCGGCTGGGGCTGCAGCCGCTCGAGTTGCTGGCAACGCCGCCCTGGTGGGCCCGGCAGAGCGGCTTGGCCGCTGCCCTGCCGGAGGCCTGCATTTGCCACTTGGTCAGTGAAGAGGTGTTGGCGGCCATTGCCACAACCCGCCATCCCGATGGGGTGGTGCTGACCCTTCCGCCCCCGCCGGAGGCCAGCTGTGGCTCCTGGCCGTCCCTGGTTCTGGCCCTCGATGGCCTGCAGGATCCCGGCAATCTCGGCACCTTGATGCGCACCGCCCTGGCCAGCGGCGTTGAGGCCCTGTGGCTGGCTGACGGCGCCGATCCCCTCCAGCCCAAGGTGTTGCGCGCTTCGGCGGGGGCGGCCCTGGCCCTGCCGCTGCGGCGCGAGCCCCGGGCGGCCCTGGGGGAGCGGCTGGCTGCGGCGCGGGCCGCGGGGCTGCAGCTGGTGGTGGCGGTTCGCCCCGGGGCTGGACCGCCCGAGCCGCTGCCCTACTGGCAGCTCGACTGGCGGCTGCCCACCGTGCTGCTGCTCGGCAATGAGGGGGCCGGCGTATCTGCAGACCTGGAGGCCCTGGCCAGCGTGCGGGTCACCATTCCCCACAGCGCGGCGGTGGAATCCCTGAATGTGGCGGTGGCTGCGGCCCCCCTGCTGCTCGAGCGTCTGCGGCAGCAGGCCGGAGCCTGAAGGGGGAGAATGCCCCCAACAACCGCAGTGCTGCCCGGTGAGCAACGCCCCCTCCCCCGGATCAGGTTTCGATTACGACGTGATCGTGATCGGGGCCGGTTACGGCGGCTTCGATGCGGCCAAGCACGCCGCTGACCATGGCCTACGGGTCGCCATCGTCGAATCCCGTGACCTGGGCGGCACCTGCGTCAACCGGGGCTGTGTACCCTCCAAGGCCCTGCTGGCCGCCAGCGGCCGGGTGCGGGAGCTGGCCGATGCCAAGCACCTGGCCGGTTTCGGCATCCATGCTGCACCGGTGCGCTTCGAGCGCCAGAAAATCGCCGACCACGCCAACCAGCTTGTGGCGACGATCCGCACCAACCTCACCAAGACCCTCGAGCGTGCTGGCGCGTCAATTCTGTTGGGCAAGGGGCGCCTGGCCGCTCATCAGCGGGTGACGGTGCGGGAGAGCGACAGCGGTGTGGAGCGTACGTACTCTGCCCGCGACGTGATCATCGCCACCGGCTCGGAGCCGTTTGTGCCCCGCGGTATCGAGACCGACGGCCGCACCGTCTTTACCAGCGACGAGGCGGTGAGCCTGGAGTGGCTGCCGCGCTGGCTGGCGATCATCGGCAGCGGCTACATCGGCCTGGAATTTGCCGATGTGTACACGGCCCTGGGCTGCGAGGTCACGATGATCGAGGCCCTGGATCGGGTGATGCCCACCTTCGATCCCGACATCGCCAAGCTGGCCGCCCGCAAGCTGATCGACGGCCGCGACATCGACGCCCGCGCCGGCTTGCTGGCCCGCAAGGTGACGCCCGGCTGCCCGGTGACGATCGAGCTGGCCGACATGGGCACCAAGGAGCTGGTGGAGACCTTGGAGGTGGATGCGGTGCTGGTGGCCACAGGCCGAGTGCCGACCAGCGCCGAGCTGAACCTGGCAGCGCTGGGGGTCGAGACCGAGCGCGGTTTCATCCCGGTCGACGACCAGATGCGGGTTTTGGTGGGCGGCGAACCCTTGCCCCACCTCTGGGCCGTGGGCGATGTGACCGGCAAGATGATGCTGGCCCACACCGCCGCCGCCCAGGGCACCGTGGCGATTGACAACATCCTCGGCCACGCCCGAGCGATCGATTACCGCTCAATTCCGGCGGCCACCTTCACCCACCCGGAGATCAGCTCGGTGGGCCTGAGCGAGGTCGATGCCAAGGCCCTGGCGGCCAAGGAGGGTTTTGAGCTGGGAACTGTGCGCAGCTATTTCAAGGCCAATTCCAAGGCCCTGGCCGAGCTGGAGAGCGACGGCCTGATGAAGCTTCTGTTCAACAAGAGCAGCGGCGAGGTGCTCGGTGCCCACATCTACGGCCTGCATGCGGCCGACCTGATTCAGGAGATCGCCAACGCCGTGGCCCGCCGCCAGAGCGTGGTGCAACTGGCCACTGAGGTGCACACCCATCCCACCCTCAGCGAGGTGGTGGAGGCGGGCTACAAGCAGGCGGCGGCCGCCATCGCCACTGCCCTTATCGACCCTGCCCTGATTGACCCTGCCCTGGTGGGGGTCTGAGATGGAGTTCCGTCGCCGCCCCCCCAACCCCAAGGTCAAGGTGCTCCATCTGGAGTACGCCATCCGCCACAAGGAGAGCGAACCGCGCCACATCCTCGAGAAAATCGTCTGGGAGAAGGACCGTGAAGTGGCCGCGGCCAGGGAGCGGGTGCCCCTGGAGAAACTCAAGCAGCAGGTGGCCGATCTGCCTGCGCCCCGGGATTTTTCAGCGGCCCTGCGGGCAGCCTGTCGCAAGCCGGCGGTGATCGCCGAGATCAAGAAGGCCAGCCCCAGCAAGGGGGTGATCCGCGAGGATTTCGACCCCGAGGCCATCGCCCGGGCCTACGCGGCCGGCGGGGCCAGCTGCCTGTCGGTGCTCACCGATAGGCAGTTTTTCCAGGGCGGCTTTGAGGTGCTGGTGCAGGTGCGCCAGGTGGTCGACCTGCCCCTGCTCTGCAAGGACTTCATCCTCAGCCCCTACCAGCTATTTCAGGCCCGGGCCGCCGGCGCCGATGCGGCCCTGCTGATCGCGGCGATCTTGAGCGATCAGGACATGGCCTACCTGCTCAAGGTGGCCAGGGCCCTCGGCCTCACCTTGCTGGTGGAGGTGCATGACGCCACAGAGATGGAGCGGGTGCTGGCGCTTGAGGGCGTGCAGCTGATCGGCATCAACAACCGCAACCTGGCCACATTTGAGACCGATCTGGCCACCACCGAGCAGCTCACCGCCAGCTATGGCGAGCAGATCCGAGCCAAGGGCTGCCTGCTGGTGAGCGAATCGGGGCTGGCCAGCCGCGACGACCTCGACCGGGTGCAGAGCGCTGGCGCCGATGCGGTGCTGGTGGGCGAAGCGCTGATGCGCCAGGCGGATGTGACGGCGGCCCTGGAAACCCTGATCGGGGTTTGACGGGGATGGCACCGCCAGCCCTCGAGCAGCGGCCCCGCTACGACCTGGTGGTGGTGGGGGCCGGGCCGGCCGGCGCCACGGCGGCGGCGGTGGCGGCCAGAGGTGGGCTGCGGGTGGCCCTGCTGGAGAAGCAGCCCTTGCCCCGCCACAAGCCCTGTGGCGGCGGCATGCCGGTGCCGGTGCAGCGGGAGCTGCTCGACCTGGCCCCCGAGGCGCTTGTGGATACGCGGGTGCGCTACATGCGCCATAGCTGGTGCTTTGGCCGGGCGGTGGAGGCGCCGATTGATCCGCCCGGCACGCCACCGGAGCAATCGCGCGGGCTGCTGATGGTGCAGCGGCCGCGCTTCGACCATGCCCTGGTGTGCCAGGCCCAGGCCGCCGGCGTTGAGCTGCTGGAGGGCCATGCCTTTGCCGGCCTCGAGCGCGCTGCTGGCGGCGTGAGCCTGCAGGTGCGGCGGCGGGCGGTGGCCGGCCAGGAAGCCGCGGCGGGCACGCTGCTGGCCGATGCCGTGATCGGAGCCGATGGGGCCGCCGGAGGGGTGGCCGCCGCCGTGGGGCTGCGCCGCTCACCGCGGATCGCCCTGGCCCTGGAGCTGGAGGTGCCGCACCGCTGGGATCCGGCAGATCCGCTGCTGCGCCCGGATCTGCTGCATCTGGAATACGGCGCCCTGCGCCGCGGTTATGCCTGGGTGTTCCCCAAGGCCGACCACCTCAACATCGGCGCTGGCCTCTTCTACGGCCGCCAGCGGGACCTGCGCCGCGACCCCAGCGCCCGTTCCCGCATCATGGCGGCGATAGGGGCCTATGCCGCCGCCCTGGGGGTTGACCCCGCTCGCCTGCGGGGCCTGCGGGGCCACGGCCATCCCCTGCCCATCTGGGACGGGCCGGAACCGCTGCACAGCGCCGATGGCCGGGTGCTGCTGGTGGGCGATGCGGCCGGTCTGATCAATCCCCTCTTCGGCGATGGCCTGTTCCATGCCATCCGCAGCGGCCGGCTGGCGGCCGAGGCGCTGCTGGCAGGCCAGCCCTGCAGCCACACCGCCAGGGTGCATGGCCTGCTCGCCGATGATTTTGAGGCGGCGCGGCGATTGGGGCGGCTCTTTTACGGCCTGAGCGGCCTCACCTACCGCTACGGCATCGCCCCGCCGCGGGCCACGCCATTGGCGGTGCGGCTGCTGGGGGGCGAGCTGAACTTCCGGGGCCTGGGCCGCCGCTCGCTGCGGCGCATCGCCAGCGGGCTGTTGGGGGAGGTGGTGGGGATCGGCAAGGGGGCCTGAGGGTTCTTGCGAACGCCGG
Source organism: Cyanobium sp. BA20m-14 (assembly GCF_024346295.1). NCBI lineage: Bacteria > Bacillati > Cyanobacteriota > Cyanophyceae > Synechococcales > Prochlorococcaceae > Cyanobium > Cyanobium sp. BA20m-14. The sequence continues at coordinate 3,871 of NZ_JAGQCR010000009.1, read as the reverse complement.
CCGATCGGCCGGCCAAAAAAAAGCAGCCCTCGCTGCGGCGGGGACTGCTTGAACAGGGATCCAGGAGGATCAGACCTTGCGGCTGTAGAATTCCACCACCAGCAGTTCGTTGATTTCGAGGGCGACCCACTCGCGCTCGCACTTGCTGATCACCTTGGCTGTGAGCTTGTTCTTGTCGAGCTCGAGGTGGGGTGGGATGTTGGCCAGGCCTGGGAATTCCAGGTTGCCCTCAGCCAGCTTCTTACTCTGCTTGCGCTCGCGGATGACGATTACGTCGCCGGCCTTGCACTGGTAGCTGGGGATGTCCACAACACGATTGTTGACGGTCACGTGGCCATGGTTCACCAGCTGGCGGGCACCGGGCACGGTGGGGCCAAAACCCAGGCGGAAACACACATTGTCGAGGCGGCTCTCGAGCAGCTTCAGCAGGTTGGTTCCGGTGGAACCCTCCTGGGCGCGCGCTTTCTTGACGTAGCGCACGAGCTGGCGCTCGGAGATGCCGTAGTTGAAGCGAAGCTTCTGCTTCTCTTCCAGGCGGATGGCGTATTCGGAGCGCTTGCGACGGGCTTGGCCGTGCTGACCGGGGGGATAAGACCGCTTGGCGGACTTACGGGTGAGACCGGGAAGGTCTCCCAAGCGCCGCGTGATCCTCAGACGAGGGCCGCGGTAGCGAGACATGAAGAGGTATTCAAAGGACGAGGGCACCGACAGGCCCCCATGGCGCCGTGGCTTCGAGCATGCTGGGGGAACCCGTCTGCTCGCACCTTGATGCGCCAACGATCGATCCTATCGGTTGGGCCGCGCGACCTAGAGCTGCAGCCCGAGCCGACGCTGGCGTCGCTCGCAGCCGCTGGCCCCGGGGGGTTGGCGGCGCTGGTGGCGGCTCTGTTGCTTGGCTTGATTGGCCTCTACCGCCGCTGGCTCTCGCCCCTGCTGGGCCCCCGCTGCCGCTTCATTCCCAGCTGCAGCGCCTACGGACTCGAGGCGATCAGTCGCCATGGCCCCTGGCGCGGCAGCTGGCTCACCCTGCGGCGGCTACTGCGCTGCCATCCGTTCACCCCCTGCGGCTGTGATCCAGTACCCGATTAGATGAATTCGCTGATTCTGATAACCCGCAAGGGCTGCTGTCTGTGTGAGGGCCTGGGCCAGAAGCTGGCCGCCCTGGCGCCAGCGCCGACAGTGGTGGTGATCGATGTGGACACGGACCCGGCCCTGCAGCATCGCTACGGGCTGGAGGTGCCCGTGTTGCTGCTGCGCTCATCGGCTGGGGATCGGGAGTTGCCTCGGGTGCCGCCGCGGCTGGCCGGGGCCGGCTTGCAGGTTTGGTTGCAGAAGCAGGGTTTTTTCGGCCAGGAGGCTTAGAAAGACCCCATTCAGCCAACTGGTGCCATGACCCAGCTGCTCCATCCGGTCCTGCGGCAGGTGGGTCTGGAGGTGCCGGCGGACTTGCCGGATGGGGCGCTGGCCGGCATCAGTTGCGATTCCCGCCGGGTAGGCCCCGGTTCCCTGTTTGTGGGGTTGCCAGGCACCCAGGTGGATGGGGGCTGCTTCTGGCCCCAGGCCCTTCGGGCCGGGGCCCTGGCGGCCGTGATCAGCCCTGCGGCGGCCGCGGCCCAGCCGCCTGGCCCCGGGGATGGGGTGCTGGTGGCAGCCGATCCCCTGGCCCGCTGGGCGGGGTTGCTGGCGGCAGAGTTTTGGGGCCAGCCCAGCCAGCGACTCACCTTGATCGGGGTCACCGGCACCAATGGCAAAACCACAACCACCCACCTGATTGAGCATCTGGCCGCCGCCGCCGGCCGGCCGGCGGCCCTGTTCGGCACCCTGGTGAACCGCTGGCCCGGCCAGAGCGTCACCGCCCAGCACACCACCGCCTTCGCCGATCTGCTCCAGGCCCAGTTGGCCCAGGCCGTCGAGGCCGGTGCCCAGATCGGTGCCATGGAGGTGAGCTCCCATGCCCTGGATCAGCAGCGGGTGGCGGGCTGCCGGTTCAAGGGGGCCGTGTTTACCAATCTCACTCAAGACCACCTCGACTACCACCCTTCAATGCAGGCCTACTTCGAGGCCAAGGCCCTGCTGTTTGCCGAGCCGTTGCTGGCGGGCGGGGCGGTGGTGAACGCTGATGAACCCTGGGGAGCCCAGCTGGCGGCCCGGTTGGGCGCGAGCTGCTGGCGCAGTTCCCTGGAAGACCCCAGCGCCGAGCTGTTCATCGCTGAGCTGCAGCTCGGCGCAGCTGGCGTGCGCGGGGTGCTGCGGACGCCGGCGGGGGAGGGGCCATTCCACTCGCCCCTGGTGGGGCGTTTCAACCTGATGAACCTGCTGCAGGCGGTTGGAGCCTTAGTACAGCAGGGAGTTCCCCTGCCCCGGTTGCTCGAGGGGCTGGCCAGCTTCGGCGGCGTGCCCGGCCGGATGGAGCGGGTGGTGGTGGGGGATGGCCAGGGGGCTCCGGCGGTGCTGGTGGATTACGCCCACACTCCCGATGGCCTGGAAAACGCCCTGGCGGCCTGCCGGCCCTTCACGGCGGGGCGTTTGATCTGCGTGTTTGGCTGCGGCGGCGACCGCGACCGCAGCAAGCGCCCCCAGATGGGTGCCATCGCAGCGCGGCTGGCCGACCAGGTGGTGGTCACCTCCGACAACCCCCGCACCGAAGACCCCCAGCAGATCCTGGCCGACGTGGTGGCGGGCATTCCTCCTGGAGGATCCACTCAGGTCGAGGCCGACCGGGCGGCAGCCATCGCCGCCGCCATCGCCACGGCTGCACCTGGGGATCTGGTGCTGATCGCCGGCAAGGGCCACGAGGACTACCAGATTCTCGGCACCACCAAGGTTCATTTCGACGATCGGGAAGAGGCGGAGAAAGCCCTGCGCCGCCGGCGGACCACCTAGGGGCTGAATGCTTCGGAATGTGCCCAGTGTCTTGCTCGTGCAGGGTGCACTGGATACATTTCTAATGTTGTGTCAACCACATTTGTGACAACCTCTATTCCAATAGGCAGGAAGCTTCTTGCCGAAGGCTTCGGTACTTTTTGGCTGGTGTTGGGGGGGTGCGGCAGTGCCGCAATCGCCGCTAATTTCCCTTACATCACTGGAGCTGATATTGCCCCGGGCAATCCCTTTGGTCTGGGTTTTCTGGGCGTCTCGCTGGCCTTTGGCCTCACGGTGGTGACCATGGCCTATGCAATTGGCCACATCTCTGGATGTCACCTCAACCCGGCGGTGAGCTTCGGCCTTTGGGCCAGCGGTCGAATGAAGGGTTCGGATCTGCTTCCTTACATAGTGGCTCAGGTGATCGGCGGTGTGCTGGCCGGAGGCTTCATCAAGCTGGTGGTGGCCGGTGGACCGGCGTTTGATTTAGTAATGTCTGGAAGCAACCCGCTTGCAACAAATGGTTGGGGCAGCCATTCGCCAGGTGGCTATGGCTTCTGGGCGGCCTTGATCGTGGAGCTGGTGCTCACCTTCTTCTTCCTGTTGGTGATTATCGGCGCTACCGATCGTCTGGCACCTTCTGGTTTTGCTGGCCTTGCTATCGGCCTCACCTTGGCCCTGATTCACATGATCAGCATCCCGGTGACCAACACATCGGTGAACCCTGCCCGGAGCACTGCAGTGGCTGTTTGGGCCGGAGTGGAAGCGATGGGTCAGCTCTGGCTGTTCTGGCTGGCACCGATTGTGGGGGGCCTGCTGGCTGGCTGGGTGTATCGCAATGTGTTCAGCGACGAGGCTTCCTGATCGCAATTAGATCTAGGCAAGCTGGATCTAGATAAGGGCACCTCGAAAAATGCGACCAGGGCTTGCCTGAAGGCGACAATAACTTATACTTTGAATAGTTAATTGCATCCCTGGTATGGGCCAAAGAGGCTTCTGGGACGAGCAG
>NZ_JAGQCR010000089.1:0-11470 GCF_024346295.1 Cyanobium sp. BA20m-14 | reverse complement strand
GCTTTGAAGCCGGCCGCCCCGTACTGGCGGTGCTGGATGTGCCGCCGCTGCGGCAGCGCATCGTGGCGATCCGCGGCCAGGGAGCCTGGCGCAATGGGCGTCCCCTGTCCCCCCCATCGCATCAGATCCAAGCTGCCGAGTGCGCCTCCCTCTGCAGTCGCTCGATAGGGGTGCTGCAGAAGCTTCCCAACCAGAGGTTCCCTGGAAAAATCCGCCTACTGGGGGTGGCCAGCCTCAATCTGGTCAGTGTGGCCATGGGCCAGACGGTTTCTGCCCTGGAAGCCACACCCAAGATCTGGGACCTTGCCGCGGCCTGGTTGGTGCTCAGCGAGCTCGACTGCCCGATGCGTTGGCTGGGGCGGTCGCCAGAGGCCATCGCCGCCGGCTCAGACCTCTCGGCGGCTGACTTCCCTGTGCTGGTGGCCGACAGGCCGGAAACGTTGAGCCGCTTCATGCCCTGGGCCGAGGCCTTGAACAGCTAATCGTTGGTTTGCCCCCGCCTAGGTGTTATGGTTATGGACTGCGCGCAAGGGAGAGATGCCCAAGCGAGCAGGCCGACAGCAGGGGAAGCGAGAGCGACCGGTGTTGTAGGTTTTCTAAGTTGCCGAGAGGCAACGTTCCGCCGAGAGCTTCCCGAGAGGGGGGAGGAGGCGGAAGCACCTGGACAACTAAAAAGTTTAGGAACTGACGCTTTCACTGCGTCATTGACCTGGGTTCTTGCGCCACCTGAGAGGGAGGCTGCAGAAGCTTGTGTAAGTGGCGAAATAGCAGTGAAGGTGTGAGGTCCCGTCAAAAAGAAACAAAGCGTGACGCGCCTATGGGTTGGCTTTAGTTGCCTTCTCACGAGGGAACAGAAGCTGGTGTGCCGATGGGAGAGGCGAGCGCGACCGGATCTGAGATTCGGGAAAGTCAAGAGGAAAGAAATTTCTGAATGCACTCTTTGCAACCTTCTGTCAGAGGAAGGGGCTCCAACTGCGACGCCTACGCCAGTGGGTTGAAGCGGGTGAGAAGCAAATCAGGTTGAGGCGCAAGCCAAGAGGACTTGACTACAACGGAGAGTTTGATCCTGGCTCAGGATGAACGCTGGCGGCGTGCTTAACACATGCAAGTCGAACGAACCTTCGGGTTAGTGGCGGACGGGTGAGTAACGCGTGAGAATCTGCCCTCAGGAGGGGGATAACGGCTGGAAACGGCCGCTAATACCCCATATGCCGAGAGGTGAAATGAATTTCGCCTGAGGATGAGCTCGCGTCTGATTAGCTAGTTGGTGTGGTAAAGGCTCACCAAGGCATCGATCAGTAGCTGGTCTGAGAGGATGATCAGCCACACTGGGACTGAGACACGGCCCAGACTCCTACGGGAGGCAGCAGTGGGGAATTTTCCGCAATGGGCGCAAGCCTGACGGAGCAACGCCGCGTGAGGGATGAAGGCCTCTGGGCTGTAAACCTCTTTTATCAAGGAAGAAGATCTGACGGTACTTGATGAATAAGCCACGGCTAATTCCGTGCCAGCAGCCGCGGTAATACGGGAGTGGCAAGCGTTATCCGGAATTATTGGGCGTAAAGCGTCCGCAGGCGGTTTTACAAGTCTGTCGTTAAAACGTGGAGCTCAACTCCATTTCGGCGATGGAAACTGTAAGACTAGAGTGTGGTAGGGGCAGAGGGAATTCCCGGTGTAGCGGTGAAATGCGTAGATATCGGGAAGAACACCAGTGGCGAAGGCGCTCTGCTGGGCCATAACTGACGCTCATGGACGAAAGCCAGGGGAGCGAAAGGGATTAGATACCCCTGTAGTCCTGGCCGTAAACGATGAACACTAGGTGTCGGGGGAATCGACCCCCTCGGTGTCGTAGCCAACGCGTTAAGTGTTCCGCCTGGGGAGTACGCACGCAAGTGTGAAACTCAAAGGAATTGACGGGGGCCCGCACAAGCGGTGGAGTATGTGGTTTAATTCGATGCAACGCGAAGAACCTTACCAGGGTTTGACATCCTGCGAATCCCTTGGAAACTTGGGAGTGCCTTCGGGAGCGCAGTGACAGGTGGTGCATGGCTGTCGTCAGCTCGTGTCGTGAGATGTTGGGTTAAGTCCCGCAACGAGCGCAACCCACGTCTTTAGTTGCCAGCATTAAGTTGGGCACTCTAGAGAGACTGCCGGTGATAAACCGGAGGAAGGTGTGGATGACGTCAAGTCATCATGCCCCTTACATCCTGGGCTACACACGTACTACAATGCTACGGACAAAGGGCAGCAAACTCGCGAGAGCTAGCAAATCCCATAAACCGTGGCTCAGTTCAGATCGTAGGCTGCAACTCGCCTACGTGAAGGAGGAATCGCTAGTAATCGCAGGTCAGCATACTGCGGTGAATACGTTCCCGGGCCTTGTACACACCGCCCGTCACACCATGGAAGTTGGCCACGCCCGAAGTCGTTACTCCAACCCGCAAGGGAGGAGGATGCCGAAGGTGGGGCTGATGACTGGGGTGAAGTCGTAACAAGGTAGCCGTACCGGAAGGTGCGGCTGGATCACCTCCTAACAGGGATACAATAACTAATCGTGATGTCTGAGTAATTTATTCTCAGGCCATGATTCTGTCATCTCTAAGGTCGATCGGTACCTCAATTTGAGAAGCAGTGAAGGGTTGGGCAACCAACCTGGAGATTGGTGAATCAATTTCAGTTCCTAAACTTTGTCTAGGTCACCCCAAAGCGGGTTACACTCCTGGGCCATTAGCTCAGGTGGTTAGAGCGCACCCCTGATAAGGGTGAGGTCCCTGGTTCAAGTCCAGGATGGCCCATTCGCGTTTGGGGGTTTAGCTCAGTTGGTAGAGCGCCTGCTTTGCAAGCAGGATGTCAGCGGTTCGAGTCCGCTAACCTCCATCCAATGTTTGCTCAGCCTTCAAGCCAAACCAGTTATGCCATTGCATAGAAACTAAGTGTGCCGCAGAGCACTACAGCAGGGAACTACAGCATGGCAGCTCAGCAGGGGAGTGCAGCCGTGTAGGTGATCTGGAAAATTTGCTGTTGATTTCAGCTTCTTTCCATCGATAGGATGGAAGGACGCTGGATTCATAATTGCCCCTTGAATGGGGCAGTGTGTATTTCAGCAGAACCTTGACAACTGTATAGGAAAGTCTGGAAATAAAGCATCTCATGGATGCTTGATTTTTAGCCCAATCGCTGGTTCAGCAATGGACCGGTATTGGGAGAGGAATCAAGAAAATTCTATTGAGTTTTAAGAGCCGAGAGCTTTCAGTTTTCTTACCTGTCCGCCGAGGACAAGTGAGTTTGATCCTGGCATTCAAACCGCATTAGTCACCGTAAGTAATTATGGAGTCTGGTGGAGGTGAATCCAGCGAGAATCGGCCTCAACAGCCGCGCGTAGCTCGAGAAATCGAAGCTGCCAAGAACTGGAAGTATAAATTGGTCAAGCTACAAAGGGCTCACGGTGGATACCTTGGCACACAGAGGCGATGAAGGACGTAGTTACCTGCGATAAGTCTCGGGGAGCTGGAAACACGCTTTGATCCGGGAATTTCCGAATGGGGCAACCCCTAGAACGGCCGCCTGAATCCATAGGGCGGCGCGAGCCAACCCAGCGAACTGAAACATCTTAGTAGCTGGAGGAAAGGAAAGTAAAAACGACTCCCTAAGTAGCGGCGAGCGAACGGGGAAGAGCCTAAACCGATGGATTCGTCCATCGGGGTTGTGGGACAGCAACGTGGACCAACGGAGTTAGAAGAAGCGTTTGAATGGCGCGCCATAGAGGGTGAAAGCCCCGTATTTGAAAACAAAGTTGGCCTAGCTGTATCCCGAGTAGCACGGAGCACGTGAAATTCCGTGTGAATCTGCGAGGACCACCTCGTAAGGCTAAGTACTCCTGTGTGACCGATAGCGAAACAGTACCGCGAGGGAAAGGTGAAAAGAACCCCGGGAGGGGAGTGAAATAGAACATGAAACCGTGAGCTTACAAGCAATGGGAGCCCGACTAATCGGGTGACCGTGTGCCTGTTGAAGAATGAGCCGGCGACTTATAGGCACTGGCAGGTTAAACCGGAAATGGTGGAGCCATAGCGAAAGCGAGTCTGAATAGGGCGATCGTCAGTGTTTATAGACCCGAACCCGGGTGATCTAACCATGGCCAGGATGAAGCTTGGGTGATACCAAGTGGAGGTCCGAACCGACTGATGTTGAAAAATCAGCGGATGAGCTGTGGTTAGGGGTGAAATGCCAATCGAACCCGGAGCTAGCTGGTTCTCCCCGAAATACGTTGAGGCGTAGCGTCTAGTGCTCCAGCAGGGGGGTAAAGCCACCGTTTCGGTACGGGCTGCGAGAGCGGTACCAAATCGATACGAACTCTGAATACCCTGTGTGTAACTAGGCAGTCAGACTGTGGGGGATAAGCTCCATGGTCGAAAGGGAAACAGCCCAGACCGCCAGCTAAGGTCCCCAAATCAATGCTGAGTGATAAAGGAGGTGGGATTGCCCAGACAACCAGGAGGTTTGCCTAGAAGCAGCCATCCTCAAAGGAGTGCGTAATAGCTCACTGGTCGAGCGATCCTGCGCCGAAAATGAATGGGGCTAAGCATTGTACCGAAGCTGCGGATTTATTTGTTCATTGAACAGATGAGTGGTAGGGGAGCGTTCCATGTGGGGTGAAGCGTTAGCGTAAGCGGGCGTGGACTGCATGGAAGTGAGAATGTCGGCTTGAGTAGCGAAAACATGGGTGAGAATCCCATGCCCCGAAACCCTAAGGGTTCCTCCGGCAGGCTCGTCCGCGGAGGGTTAGTCAGGACCTAAGGCGAGGCCGAAAGGCGTAGTCGATGGACAACAGGTCAACATTCCTGTACCTGTGATGTTTTGGGAAGGGGGACGGAGAAGGCTAGCCAAGCCAGATGTTGGTTACTGGTCCAAGCGTTCGAGGCGTTGAGAACCGGCGAAAACGGTTTGAGCTGAGGCGTGAGTGCGAGCTGCTACGGCAGCGAAGTTGGTGACGTCATGCTTCCAAGAAAAGCCCTATACCCGTTAAGGCATCATGGCCTGTACCCGAAACCGACACAGGTGGGGTGGTAGAGAATACCGAGGGGCGCGAGGTAACTCTCTCTAAGGAACTCGGCAAAATGGCCCCGTAACTTCGGGAGAAGGGGTGCCACCGCAAGGTGGTCGCAGTGAAGAGGCCCAGGCGACTGTTTACCAAAAACACAGGTCTCCGCTAAGTCGCAAGACGATGTATGGGGGCTGACGCCTGCCCAGTGCCGGAAGGTTAAGGAAGCTGGTCAGCGCAAGCGAAGCTAGCGACTGAAGCCCCGGTGAACGGCGGCCGTAACTATAACGGTCCTAAGGTAGCGAAATTCCTTGTCGGGTAAGTTCCGACCCGCACGAAAGGCGTAACGATCTGGGCGCTGTCTCGGAGAGAGGCTCGGCGAAATAGAATTGTCTGTGAAGATGCGGACTACGTGCACCCGGACAGAAAGACCCTATGAAGCTTTACTGTAGCTTGGTATTGTGCCCGGGCTCGCAATGCGCAGGATAGGTGGGAGGCTTTGATCATCGGCTTGCGGGTCGATGTGAGCCAACGGTGAGATACCACTCTTTGCGAGCTAGGGTTCTAACGGCCACCCGTCATCCGGGGGCCGGACAGTACCTGGTGGGCAGTTTGACTGGGGCGGTCGCCTCCTAAAAGGTAACGGAGGCGCGCAAAGGTTTGCTCAGGCTGGTTGGAAATCAGCCGACGAGTGTAAAAGCAGAAGCAAGCTTGACTGTGAGACCAACAAGTCGAACAGGGAGGAAACTCGGCTTTAGTGATCCGACGGTTCTGAGTGGAAGGGCCGTCGCTCAACGGATAAAAGTTACTCTAGGGATAACAGGCTGATCTCCCCCAAGAGTTCACATCGACGGGGAGGTTTGGCACCTCGATGTCGGCTCATCGCAACCTGGGGCTGAAGTCGGTCCCAAGGGTTGGGCTGTTCGCCCATTAAAGCGGTACGCGAGCTGGGTTCAGAACGTCGTGAGACAGTTCGGTCCATATCCGGTGCATGCGCAGGAATATTGAGAGGATTTCTCCCTAGTACGAGAGGACCGGGAGGAACGCACCTCTGGTGTACCAGTTATCGTGCCAACGGTAAACGCTGGGTAGCCATGTGCGGAGTGGATAACCGCTGAAAGCATCTAAGTGGGAAGCCCACCTCAAGATGAGTATTCCCATGGCGTAAGCCAGTAAGGTCACGGGAAGAACACCCGTTGATAGGCTCTATGTGGAAGCGCAGTAATGCGTGAAGCAGAGGAGTACTAATAGACCGAGGGCTTGACCATTACTCAAGCTCTTAGGTGTCAGCGATGACACAGCTTTTTTCCAGATTGTCACCCCCTTTCCTGTTGAGGTACGTCGCAAGGCGTTGCCTCTTGAGGTGATTGGTTGACTCTTCCTATGCAGTTCTCAGGGTTCAACCTGGGTGTGAAGACTATCCTGGTGTCCATGGCGCAGTGGAACCACTCCGATCCATCTCGAACTCGGTTGTGAAACGCTGCAGCGGCAACGATATTTGGGGGGCAGCCCCCTGAGAAAATAGCTCGATGCCAGGTAAAACTTTCATTCCAATAAAAAGCCACCCCCAGGGGTGGCTTTTTTGTTGTTTGGCTGGTTGCTTGATGTACCTGCGGCGGCGAATGACCCTGGCGCGATCGCGTCGATGCTGGAAGCCATTCTGGCTGGCATACCGCCTCTGGTTGAGATTCGACTGCGTTGATTTAAGCGCTGCTTTTGCCTATCACAGCCTTCAATCTTCATTCCCCGTCCTGTTGATAGCCCTCTCCCTGGCGGCGAAGTTGCTGGGGAGAGATGAGGGGCTGTATGAGCGGTTGATCTCCCTTGTGGCTGATTTTCTGCCGGCTACGGCTTTCCCCCTGTTCGCTTCAACCCTTGCCGCATTCCTGAGGCAGGGTTTTGGCGCGGGCCTTTTGGGCGCGGTTGTGTTGGTGATGACGGCCAGCAATGCATACCTCACCCTGCAGCGCGGTGCTGATCGTTTGTGGTGGGATCGCCCTTTTGGGCTGGAGGGCTTGTCCTGGCAGGAGCTGGTGATTCGCTACCTGCAGCTGCGAATCAAGGCCTTTGGTTTGGTTCTGCTGTTTGCATTGCTGATCGCTGTGGATCAACTTTTCACCAACATGCGCTTGTTTGGCTCAGCTGGTTTGCGGGATGGCTTGCTGAGCATCTGGCCCTGGGCGGGTCTGATTCAGCAGCCCGTTTCCTGGGGGTTGGATCTGGCAATTTCCCTGCTGCTCAGCGTCGGCGCTTCCCTGTTATTGCTCTGGGTGTTGCCGTCACGCCGAATTAATTGGCGCCCCTTCGTGCCTGGGGCCCTGTTGATTGGCATTTCACTCACCTTCCTCAACCTTGTGCTCGGCAGGGTGCTGGTGACCCTCGGCGTCCGTTTCCAGGCCTATGGACTTGTCGGTGCCGTGTTGGTGCTGAGCCTTTGGGTTTGGTTGGTCGGGGTAATCATCTACTACGGCCAGTGCCTTTCCGTTGTTCTGCACCGGCGCTCCCGCGTCAGGATGGGACTTCCCTGAGGCCCCAGGCCAGCTAGCTGAGATGCAGCGATCAAACACCTGGATCTGGCTGCTGCTGTTGGCCCTGCTTTTGCTTGCCCCAGGCCCGGCAGGGCGCTTTCTGCTCGATCTTGTCGGTGGCCTCACCCTGCTTTTTCTGCTTTTGCCCCTGTTGCTGGGCGCGGCTGGTTTCGTGGCTTGGCAGGTGCTGCAAAGGAGGCTGCGCCCATGCCCGGCCTGCGGTTTCACCAGCACTGCCCCCGACCTATGCCCGGCATGTGGCTCCCCCCTCGACGGCGGTGCCAGCCCAACCTCAAGCCAGGACCAGCTCGATGCCAGCAATATCACCATTGACGTTGAGGTCGTTGAGGAGGATTAGGCCAATGGGCTGGCTTCTGCTGCCAGCTCGGCCAGCCTGCGCTCCCTCAGGTACAGAAATAGGGGAGCCCCGCAGGCAAAAGCGACTGTTACTGAGCAGAGCAAAACCCAGGCCAGGCCGCGCATCTCCAGTCGGCGACTCTCCTGCACTATCCAGATCACCACAGCTGTGGCCCCGATAGCCAGATCCCGCGAGAGGGAACCGGCGGCTGGATTGGCATTTGCCAGTTGCACAAACAGGCCCAGATCGAAGCTGGATCCGTATTCGCGAATGAATTCGATGTTTGCAAGCCAGGGCAGCACCGCCCCGGCGATCGCCAGGGCCAGGTAGATCCACTTGAGCAGGGGGTTGCCAGTCGCTGGCTTGTTGGGTTGGGTGCTGCTCACGGGGAATCGCTGAGGGGAACGGGCGTTTCACTGCCTTCATTCCACACCATCACCTCCTCTTCCACCCTACTTAGCAGGACCTCGCAGCGATCCAGATAGCCCCGGGCCCGTCGATAGAGGCCGGCCATCTCCTCCACGTCGAGGTCATTGGCCTGCAGGGCCGCCAGGGTGAGTTGCAGGGCAGTGTGGGCTTCGTTGTAAGAGAGATCGCTTTCGCCAGAGCTGTTTTTGGTGCTTTTGGCCTTGGGCATGGCTCAGGACTCGACCAGTTCGGCGGGGCCGTAAATCTCGCGCACTTCCGTGCCCACTTGGCCATCGCCCAACTGGAGCGCCAGGAGGTCCCCTTGCTTCAGTTGCTGGATCGAGCGCACCAGCTGCCCATCGGCGTTGTGCACCAGGCTGAACCCCCTTGCCAGTTGATGCTGGGGCGAGAGGGCTTCTAGCAATTGCTGCGCATGCAGCAGGCCGGCCCGTCTGGCCGCCAGCAGGCTGCGCGGATGCAGGATTTCCAGTCGCTCACGCTGGTGGCCGAGACGCTGGCGTTCCCCCTGGAGCCGCGCCCTTCCCAGCTGTCCCAGATGGACGGCCTGTTGCCGCAGCCCTTGGTGGACCGTTACCCGGTCGGGCAGCAGGGCCACCACGGCGGCCGTGGGTGTGGCCGCCCGCAGGTCGGCCACCAGGTCGGCGATGGTGGTGTCATCTTCATGGCCAATCCCACTCACCACCGGCACCGGGCAGTTGGCCAGGCAGAGGGCCAGTTCCTGGTGGTCAAAGACCGCCAGATCCTCCCGGCTGCCTCCGCCGCGGGCAAGCACCACGGCTTCGATGCCCATCGCTTCGGCCTGATTGCCGACCCGTATCAAGGCCTCTGCGATTTGCCTGTGGACGGGCCCCTGCACTGGAATCGGAACCACCAGCAGCCGGGTGGCTGGCCAGCGCTCGGCGGCCGTACGCAGCATGTCGGCCAATGCCGAGCTGGGGCAGCTCGTCAGCAGGGCGATGCGTTGCGGGAAGGGGGGCAGGGGCCTTTTGCGGGCTGGATCCAGGAGCCCTTCGCGGGCTAGCTGGTCGCGCACCTGCTCAAACTGGCGAAGCACGCTGCTGAGGCTGGGCCGGATATCCAGGGCCTGGACGCAGAGGCTGGCCCGACTGCTCCAAAAATTCAGCTTGCCCACCACCACCACGCCGTCCCCATCGCCCGGCACGAAACTGAGCTTGGCCAGCTGGGAGGCCCACACCACCGCCGTGATTGAGGCCTGACCATCGACCAAGGTCATCCAGAGATGGCCCTTCTTGAGCTGGGGTCTGCTGACGGTGGCATCCAGCAGAAAGCGGGGCGCAAAGCCGCGCTCCAGCAGGCTGGCCACGGCCCCGTTTAGCTCCGCAACGCTGTAGCGCGGGATGGTGGGGCTGTCGCCCGATCCTGTCATTGCTGGAGTTGGCGGTAGCAATGCCACCAGTAGGCGCTGACCAGGCCCGCCCCAAGGGCAACCGCCTGGCCGATCGGTTGGTCGATCCTGATCAGGCCCGCAGCACAGATCACCAGGGCAGTGCTGAGCAGCCTCGACCCATCGCGGCGGTTCTTCACGTAGAAGCGAGCCAAGCGGTGCATTCGAGAAGCTGCCAGTTTGGACCAGCCCTGGGCCGGGAGCCCATGGGGGCGACTACGGCAATCGGCTCGCCTGGGCCTTGGCCTGAGCCTTGGCCTTGGTCAGGGCAGTGGCCTGGGCCTGGCTCGGATCTTCTGGCCAAGGGTGTTTGGGATAGCGCCCCCGCAGTTGCCTGCGCACCTCCTGGTAGCCGCCCTGCCAGAAGCCGGCCAGGTCCTGGGTGACGGCCGCGGGCCTCCCTGCCGGGGTAAGGAGCTGCACGGTCACGGCCAGCTGGCCCTCGAGCACCGTGGGGTTGGCGCTGGCCCCGAAGAGCTCCTGCAATTTCACGGCCAGCACCGGCAGGCCGCTGCTGTAGTCCAGCTCCACCCTGCGACCGGAGGGCACGGTCAGGCCCGCCGGCAACAGCCGCTCCAGCTGGGGGCGCAGGCTCCAGGGGCAGTCACCCCACAGCGCCTCCTCCAGGGGGATTGTCTGCAGATCGTCGCGGCTGCGCAGGCCCGGGAGCCGGGGGCCGAGCCAGGTCTCCAGTTCGGCGAGCAGCCAGGCCTGGCTGCGATTGGGCCAGGGATCGCCGAGGTGTTGGTGGGCCAGGCTGAGGCGGTGTTGAAGTTGGCGGCTGGAGCGATCCCAGGGCAGCGCCTCCAATCCCAGCTGCCGCAGCCCATCCAGCAGCGCCCTGCCGATGGCCTCGGGATCGGCACCGTTCCAGGGCTGGCGTTCCAACACCAGGGATCCAAGGCAGATGCAGCGTTCGCTGCGCACCCGCTGGGCTTCCCCATCCCAGCGACTCTCCAACTGGGTACGCCCTAGCCCGCCAGGCTGCCGGGCCAACTCGCGCAACTGCTCCGGATCCAGGGCCAGCGCCAGCTGAATCCGGGCTTCCTGACCCTGGCCGTCGAGCTGGGCAATGGCCAGGGCGGGGCTGGCCACCAGGGGGTCGCCTGGATGGAGAACGGCACCGCGGCCGCCGCTCAACAGAAACCGACCAGGCCTGCCGGGCCTGGCCAGGGCCAGCCGCTCCGGGTAGGCGGCGGCTACCAGTTGGGCAGCCGAGTCGGCGATGCTGCCAAGCCGCCCTGGCTCCGTGGCCGCTGCGTGGGGGGGATGGGGTGCCAGCTGGCGCACCTGGCGCCGCAGCTGGGCCTGAATCTGCCGCAGCTGTCGCCGGCGGCCATCGGCCGGGCTGTCCGCTGCCAGCCAGTCGAGGCGGCGCAGCAGGTCGCAGCCCGCCTCCTGGCGCGGCAGGGGATCCCGCTCGCTTAGCAGCACCGCCAGGGCGCAGGCCAGGTCGAGCTGGCCGCGTTGCTCCCCGAGCAGCAACAACTGGGCCAGGCGCGGATGCAGCCCCAGCTGGGCCAACCTCTGACCGTGGAGGCTCAGGCGGCCTTGCCCATCGATGGCGCCGAGCTGGCTGAGTTGCTGGCGGGCTTCCTGCAGGGGCTGCGCTGGGGGCGGATCCAGCCAGGCCAGGCTGGTGCCCAGGGGGTTGCCCCAGCGGGCCAGCTGCAGGGCCAGGGGCATGGGATCGAGCTCCAGCAGTTCCG